>RECF01000042.1 GCA_007694145.1 Acholeplasmatales bacterium
AAATGACGTTGACACACTCATTCCGTTTACAAGTTCAAACGGAAGCCCCGACGATGTGGCGACATATGCCATGGCTCAAATCATGACACTCGTGCAAGCGCCCAATCAACTCGCAGCCTTCTAAGCACTCGATGGTAGCGTCCAGTACATAGTAATCTATCATTTGCTAAATCTCTATCTTGATGAAAACATTGGTAATGATGGTGACACTATGGTGCCTGGTGTAGGAACGCCCCTTCAAGCATACATCTACACAAGAAATCAGGCGCTCGGCACAAGACATGACCGTAACTTAATCCTTCTTGCCATGCTAGAAGGCGTCATGACGATCCTCCAACAAAACAGCTAACATCGCCATAGCACAACCAAAAAGCCCCTCTTGACTCAAAAGTTGAGTCAAAGGGGCTTCTTTATTGTGGACACTTCATAATGAAAACCAATACCAATCAACGCCACTGTATCTCTTTAAACCGATTCAAAACTGTTAATATGTTACTTCTACCAACGGCATTGACATTCTGGTTTGCTTTCAAGAGACTGTCTTTTACTTGATTAATGCGATGCTTAGCGATAAACTGCTCGGCTTTTTGCTTCTTCTCTTGTTTCCGGATCTTTGATCTCCACAAAACCTCTTCAATGGTTTTCACAAACCAAACAAGTTCATATTTGTGTTTTCGACAATAACGATTAATCTCTTTTTCAAACGCATTGTCTTGCGGATTTTGAGTACTCGAATCTTTATCAAAGACGTGATAACGAATGATTGACCTTGACCAGTTAGCGCATAATCTTTTCTAAGTTTTTCAATGTCTCTCAAAACACGTCAATCGTTATAATGATATTTTCCTTGCATGAACACATAAGAAATTTTATTCTCACCAACCTGATAAAAACGATCCAAAATCGCATTAATATAATGGCGATCGGTGGCTGCTTTTAATGTGGTCTCAACGCAAAAAATCAGCTGTATGGGACTAAGACTCATCCGAGAAAACTCCTAAGAAGGATTCGGAGTCTAGGTTAAACGGGAGCCCTTGGACCATGCCTTTCTTATAAAGACTTGAGGGGGAGTAATTTCCGGTTTGTGTCCAGGAGACGACTTTACCAGAAAGCGTCATGAAGTCAATACCATGCTTTTTGCTTTTTAAAATTTCCATCGGTGACACGTTGTGGGTTGTGAAAATGAGCTGACCTCTGGCGTATCGAGCAACGTAATCAATGAGTTTTATTAAGTAGACATCGTTGATATGAGCATCAAGTTCATCGATGACTAAGAGACCGCCTGCTACCACATGTTTGATGGATGCGAACAAATCAAGCAGTTTCTTAATGCCTGCACTTTCAATTTCGACATCGACTTTATAATCGCCGTAGTTGACAAACTCATTGACCGAATACAAGGTCTCATTGTCACCGTACTGTACGGGTTTAGATAAAACTTCAATGGCTTGGATGTGTGGTTTGAAAAGTTTGATGAACTGCGTCTTTTTCTTAGCCTCTTCTTGCATTTTCTTAACCGTTTCTTCAGCAACTAACTTAGTGTCATAACCTGTTTGTGTCATCACTGAAACAAGTTCTTCATGATTTTTACGCCATGTTAAAACTTGTGTCAATCGATCTGTCGCATTGAGAAACACATGCGTGTGATCATCTTTTTGATCTAACACCACTTTCAGGCCAAACGCAAGACTAATCAAAGGCGCTACGGCTTCCAATATTTCAGATAACGTCTCGGATAACTCAGTGTCATGCGTTTCTTGATGTTTGTTCATGACCTCGATTAGAATGTCGCCAAAACTTCTTTTTTTAAGCAAATTTTGAAATAGCTTTTCGCTATTTTTTGCCAATGTGTAGGTTGTGAGGATACCTTCTTTGGTCTCAAACAGAACCGATTCTTTACTATACTCACTTGACTTGCTCGAAAACCTCTCGCTTTGAATTTCAAAACCCGTTGTCTTGTGATTTAAGGTAATGGCATAGGTGAAAATCTTCGGCTTTTTGTCGCGTGTATCGGCGTGAAAAAAATCGACCTTGACCGAAATCACACGACATTGCTTGTTCATCAAGGCAA
Source organism: Acholeplasmatales bacterium (assembly GCA_007694145.1). GTDB lineage: Bacteria > Bacillota_I > Bacilli_A > Izemoplasmatales > Izemoplasmataceae > SKGI01. The sequence continues at coordinate 2,072 of RECF01000042.1, forward strand.
GCAAGTACTTGGCGTTATCCGTATCATAAAGATAACCATTCTCAGTTATGATTTCCTTAAAAATGCGAAAAGCATGCACAAGCGCTGTTTTACCACTTCCGTTAGGCCCATAAATCGCCTTAACATTTGATTTTTGGCATTCGGAAAACTGTTTGAATTCTTTGTTTGAAAAATTCAGTGAAACATCCTCGCAAAGGTTCTTAATGCCCTTAACGACAATATTTCTCAAAAAAGTAGCCATGTATGTTCACCCACCTCATTCACGCCTATCGTACAGAAATAATTGTACCAAAGCAGGGTTAAAAGCCAAGCGATTATTAACATTTTGTATTTTTTTATATTTAAAGTGACTAACTGTGATACATTGGACTTACTATGCGTCTAACCTGAACACATCAACTTTTTTTCCTATGTCATGACCCTAAATCAAATCACTGATGCCACCTTGTTGGCGATGCGAATCACTAGTCGAGTAAGATTTGTCCTCATAGCCGTTACAATGCTTATGTGTCATCATCAAGTTCCATCCACTCAACTTTCTTCTTAAAGGTCGAAAACAAAGGCTGTCAAAGAACGTCCTTATCCTGTCTATAAATCTTAGCGGATATCCCAAAACATGAATGATTCGATGCTTTCTAACGGGCGATAATCAATCGCAGAAGGGTTCATCTATCGATTGGGTTTCTGAGTACTCACGTGCAAAGAACTCAAATCCATGTATGATAAAACACCAAGCCTCGAGAATGATAGGGCTTGGTGTCGTTTGTTAGGACAGTTTGCAACTTTTAGTTATTGTTCACCTGCCAAGCAAATGCTCTTCTTTGACCGTTTCATGGTGTTCTTTGATGAACGCGATGATACATTCTAACGTCGTGTAGGCCAGCGCGACGGTGCTGTCGGCGGCGCCATAATAAATCGCTATGCGTCCGGTCTCATTGTCGCAAAGCGTAGCACACGGAAAAATGACGTTCGGTACAAAACCGACTTCTTCATAGGGCGTTTCGGGTGTCAGACAAAACTGTTTGGCGCGATAGAGAACTTTTGAAGGTTCGTCAAGGTCGAGCAAAGCGGCCCCCATTGAATAGACGAAGCCATTGCATGTCTGTGTCACCCCGTGGTAAAAAAGCAGCCATCCTTCACTGGTTTCAATCGGAGCGGGACCGCCACCGATTTTCGTGTTTTGCCACCAAGTGCTTGTGTCGCGTCCCATCACATGCCGGTGTTTCCCCCAGTGGATGAGATCGGGACTTTCGGAAATAAAGATATCACCAAACGGCGTGTGCCCGTTATCGCTAGGCCGGCTGAGCATCTTATATTTCCCTGCAAACGTCTTAGGAAACAAGACACCATTACGGTTAAAGGGCAAAAAGGCGTTTTCAAGCCGGGTGAACGTCTTGAAATCGGTGGTTTTCGCAAGACCAATCGTTGGCCCATGAAACTCGGTGCACCACTGCACATAATAGACCCCGTCTATCGCAACAACACGCGGATCATACGCATAGCCAGGGGGCCAAGGCGCCCCTGTCTCATCGACGAACTGAATGGGTCCATCGTCAAAGCGCCAGTCTTTGCCATTTTCACTGTGACCGACCCGTAAATGCGGTCTTGTGGTCGCATCTTCAACCCGAAAGACACCGATAAACGCCCCTTCAAAAGGGACGACAGCACTGTTAAAGATGCGCTTAATGCCTGGGCTAGGGTTGCGAGGAATAATCGGGTTGTCGACATCGCGCCAAACCGGGCCAAAGGTATTGGCAGGTTTCGCTTGCCAAGGCATGTTCGTGCAGCTGGTTCCAACCAGTTTCATGAGGATCTTCCTTCCTTGTCTAAAAGACGTTGATTCGCTTCAATCAACGACCGGCGTGTCTCTGCGCAGTCGAGTGAACGGCCTAAATCGGCTGGGGTGTGTAAAACATAATCAAGCACCTGTTCAAGTGGACTCGTCGCCACATGGATGCGTGTATCACTGGAGGCATAGTATAGATAGACCGTGCCTTCATGGAGGATGGCACCATTGGTGAACAGGACATTACTAACATCCCCAGTACGTTCATCGCCTCTTGGCGCAAGCAGATAACCGCCTGGCTTGGCAATCACGCGCCAAGGTTCCTCAAGTGCCGTCAGAAATGCATAGAGCACGTAGCGTAGCCCCGCTGCTGTTTGGCGGACACCATGCGCGATATGGAGCCAACCTGCCTCAGTGAAGATGGGGGCTGGACCCTGACCGTTTTTCATTTCCGAGATGGTATGGTATGCTTTGCCATCGACCAGCCACTCTTTTTCAATGTGTGGCTGATTGATATCTTGACAAAGACCAAAATGAATCCCACCCCCACTGCCTGTTTCGATGAACCCGTCTTGAGGTCTTGTGTAGAATCCATAGTGACCGTCAATGAAAGTCGGATGGAGGACCACATTGCGCTGTTGAGGTGAGTTGGTTTTGAGGTTAGGCAGTCGTTCCCATGTCTTAAGGTCACGCGTCCGCACAAGGCCTGTTTCAGCCAAAGCGGCGGTCGTATCACCGGGTGCGGCCAGCGGGTCGGCTTTTTCTGAACAAAAAATCCCATATATAAAGCCATCTTCATGTTCAACGAGGCGCATGTCATACATGTTGGTTTCAGCGGGTTCGAGGTCTTCCCAGATGAGCGGTCCACCGAAAAAGGTAAACCGGTCGATGCCGTTAGGACTCTTCGCAAGCGCGAACACCGATTTACGGTCCACCCCTTCTAGCCTGACGGCAAGGATGAACATACCTTGCCAGTATAACGCCCCGGGATTGAAGGTGGCATTGACACCAAGTCGCTCAAGAAAGTGTGGATTGCGCGAGGCATCGAGATCATAACGCCAGCTGATTGGCACATGTGCACGCGTCAGGACCGGGTGGGTGTAACGGGTGAAGAGCGCGCCTGTTGGTTGTGTAAGGGGCGTGTTCACTCGATTTAAAAGCTTTTCTTGTTCATCTTGCAAGACCCAGTAATCAGGATGGATCATGCCGGCACCTCCTTCGCATGCATCAGTTTAAGCAAAGCGCGGATATTATGATAGTTGGCTTTCCAGTTTTCGCTGATGCCAAGTTCGGGCAACGGGTCGTGGGTCTTGCGGCATACCGCCCAAAACCATTCACCGCCTTCGCGGGGATCGACGATGTGTTTGAGCGTCACGGAGACGGTGGCTTGTAACGCCGCATAATAGGCCGGGTTGCCGGTGCGTTGAAACCCGTTCAAGAACCCGACCATCGCTTCTGCCTGAACCCACCAAATCATCGCGGTATCGAGGACAGAACCGTTTCGCTCACTGAGCAGCCAACCCTCTGAAAACCCTTCTTCATGACAGGTTTTAAGCATGGCATGACTCATCAAGCGACAAGGATGGTCGTTGAGCCCAAGCACATCGAGTGCTTCATCGACCAGCCAGCTTGTCTCAATGTCATGCCCGTAAGAGACCGTGTCGGTCATACTCGACCAATCTGCGTCAAAAAACACATGACATGCTCGTCTTTTCGGGTCATAGACAGTGTGCGCGAACCAGTCGAGCAACCCGGTGAGCCGGCGTTTTACCGAAGGGGTCGGATGGATGCGGTAAAGGGCGGTCAACGCTTCGATCATGTGGATGATGACGTTGGTCGTGTAGACTGGTTCAAGCGTATCAGTCGCAAGCAAACTGTTTGCGACGGGCCGCCAGTGTCGGTCGAACTGTTCCCAGTAAGCCCCGGTGTCGCGTTCTAAAGCATGATGCTCTAGCACGTCAAACAGTGCCTTAGCTTCGTCTTTGACAGCGACATCGTTCGTCGCTATGTAGTACTCACACAACGCATACAGTGTGAAACTTTGGGCATAGACATGTTTTTCTGTTCTGAGTGGCCGACCATCATAGGTCGTCTTCCAATACACACCACCGGCCTCTTCGTCAATCAAGTACGTGCGGATGTAGTCATAGGCCTGTTTGGCATAAAGAAGATACTCGGTTTTTTTATAGTGGTTGTACAAGGCGGCGTAACTGTACAGGAGTCTGGCCAGTTTGACCGCCCCTTTGTCGGCGTCTTCATGCGTTTTCAGGTCGGCATCGACGTAACCGTAAAACCCGCCGTGCAACCGATCGACCTGCGCATTCCAAAACGGCACGATTTTCTCAAGCAAATGGGCTTCGAGCATAGTTTTCATGGTGGCCTCCAGCTGCTAAGGCATGTCACTCCTTGACCGAACCGACCAATAAGCCCCGATAAATGTACTTTTGCAAGGCGATGAAGATGACAAGAATCGGGAAAATGGTAATCATCTGACCGGCGCAAATGACTTCCCAGCGGCTACCAAAAGGACCGCGGAAGTTTTCAAGCGCCGTGGAGATGACCGCTAAATGGTCGGCGGGCATGTAGAGCATGGGAATGTAGAAATCATTGTAAATCGCCACAAACTTCAAGATGATGACCGTGGTGATGGCCGGCTTGAGCAGTGGTAAAATAATCGCAAAGAAAATCTTGAAATAGCCGGCACCGTCAATGACGGCCGATTCATCGAGGGCGACCGGAATGTGCTTTAAAAACTGCATGAAGATATAGACGGTGATAATGTCTGTCCCGGCAAACAAGATAATCGCTGCGAGCCGCGTGTTAATAATCTGGATCCCGAAGTTGCGGCCAATCCAGGTCATCAGACTGAATATGGCGATATTGAGGGTGATGACAGGGATGAGGGTCGCAAACAGGAAAAGCATCGTGATCAGTTTGCGGCCAGTAAACTTGAAACGTTCGAGGACATACGCAGTCATCGCCCCGATGAACACCGACACCGTGATGGCGATGACCATAATCAAGAACGTGTTCATGAACCCAAGCAACATGTTCCCGTCGGTAAACGCGATGCGGTAATTTTCGAAGTTGAAGAAACTGCGTGGTGGTGCCCAGACTGAGGTGCTGTAAAATTCGTTATTCGTCTTGAAGGAGCCAAAGAAAATCGGCACCATCGGAATGATGACTAAGAGCGTCATACTGATCAAGGTCGCATACTTGAGTACGTTCGCCCCACGCGTCTTAAGTACATCCATGGTCGTTTGGTCGGCGAACATCATCGTTCCTCCTTAAGCAGTGCCTTTTGCATCAGCGTGATGAGAATGATCAAGACGAACAAGACAATCGCAAAGGCCGAGCCAAGTCCGTAGCGGGGATTGCCGCCAAAGGTGATGCGCAGCGCCTCGATGACAAACGTTGAGGTGCCCCAGTCACCGCGGGTGATCAAAAAGGGCACTTCAAAGACGCTGATGGCGCCTTTGATGGCTAAAATGAGATTGAGTAAGATGATCATGCGGATATTGGGTACGACAATTTTCCATAATATTTGCGTTCGGTTGGCACCATCGATCTCAGCGGCCTCATAGAGTTCGGGTGAAATCGCACTGATGACGGCGATAAACAAGACGATATTGAAGCCAATGTAGCGCCAGATCGAAATCGTCGCGAGCAACATATTATTAATTACCGGTTCCGTCAACCAAAGTCTAATGGCTGAATCGGCCCCGACAAAACGGAGAATCGAGTTCAAGGTGCCATTGGGCTCAAAGAAGAATAAAAACATGAGCGCCACCGCCACCCCGTTCAATAAGTACGGGAAGAAAAAGACGCCTTTGAAAAAGTTGGTGCCCTTGAGGCGAAACGACAACCAAAACGCGAGCACAAGCGCCAAAAAGAGCTGCACAAATGACGCTCCGATGTAATAAAGCGAGTTGAGCATGACGCCTGTGTAACGCGGCTGGTTGAACAAGGTGACATAGTTGTCAAAGCCGACGTAGTCCATGAACGGGGCATTGCCGTCCCAGCGAAAAAAGCTGTAGCGAAGCATGTTCAAAGCCGGCAAGTACGTAAAAACAATAAGTAAGAAGACCGGCACGAACAAAAACGTGACAATCAGCACGTTCCGTTCGTGCTTCATCGTCGACAGTGTCTTTGTTTTCGTCAGATCCGGTGCTTTCACCGGTTCAGGGTGTGTTTGCATACGTCACCGCCTCGTAAGTTGAATCAGCTAGTCAAATACACGGTCAATACCAAAGTTCCAGTCATCGTTTAAGCCCTGGGCCACCTCAGAAAACGAACGGCGGCCATAAAAAGCATCTTCAAACAACCGGTTTTTCCAGTCCGGGTTCCAAAGGATCAAGTCGCTTTCCATCTCGACGAGTTCAAGCTTACCAATCATCGTCCCCGATGCTGGATATTCTTCAAACAGTTCGACGCCGAGGTCTTGAAAGGCCTGGATAACAGGTGGGAAGGGCATGTCGGTCCGTGGTGGGATGCCGCCTGTAAGCATATAATACCCCGATTCACGCAAAAACCACATGAGAAAATCGTTGGCACCGGCGACATTTTTTGTATTGCGGGCGATACCCATGAAGAAATCGGGCGCGTGCACCGAATAGATACTGCCATCTGGATGGGTATAGGGGAAGGGCATGTAGCCGACATGGGCGGGGTTGGCGAGATCGGATTGATCATCAGCTGGGGTGCCGTCGTCATAGACAAAGGTGCCATCGCGTACGGCAATCGCCGCGTCGACAAACTGACTGACGCCCCAACTGCCTAAGACCATCGCTCCGATGTTGCCTTTGACAAACTCGATTTTCGAGCGCTCCCAGTTTGTCGTCGACGGGTCGGCTTCAATCAACCCTTGATCGACTAAGTCATATAAGAGTTTGTAGACAGTATAATGCGGGTTGCCCGGTGCAAATGCCTGCCGGTCAGCCGGTAAGACATTGTAATAATAGTTCGGGTCACCGCTGACGCCTGAGATGTTGCCTTGCCACTGATCAAGCGGCCAGCCGTCACTTTTGTTCGTGTAATACGGGGCGATGAAATCAGGGTGTTCAGCATAATGGTCACGAATCATGGCCATCGCCTGTAAGAAGGCTTCAGGTGTCGCCGGCAAAGTATCGACGCCGGCTGTTTCAAAGACGTGTTTGTTATAAAGGATGCCGTTGACATTGCCATAGGTCGGTAAGCCATAGACTAAGCCTTCATACGCCTTTTGACCGACATAACGCCACGATGTCTCCAAACTTTCAAGCGGGCCAATCGGTGCGAAGTAAAACGGCAAGTTTTGCGCGCGTACGGAAGAGGGGATGAGTAACACATCACCATAGTCGTTGCCACTTAAGCGCATCCGGGCATTGTTTTCATAGTCGAGCAACGTTTCAAACGTCACCCGGTACATCGGATAAAGCGCCTCAAACTCGGTCTTGTAGTCTCTGAGTATCGTATTGCGCAAGTCAACCCGGTTGAGCAAGACTTTGACGTTGCTTGTGGGGCCCTCATACGGCGCAACCTCGACGGTAAACGTCGCTTCGACGCCATCGACTCTGACGCCGATGGTCAAAGGACCGCCCGCCTTAGCGGCGAGACGACCGTTCGCGTCGATGCGGCCTTGACCACTTTGAATGCGCCAGACGACATTGCTGTAGGTCGCATCGGCAGGGGTAATGTTCAGACTGTACGTTTCGCGTTCGCCGTGGGTGAAATGCGCCGGACCCTCAATGGTCACAGCACTGACATGAATGGCTGTCGTCAAGATGGCAATTTGCTTCTCTACAAACAACCCACTCTCAGCGGTCGCCCGCAAGGTGATGGCGCCTGCTGCTTGTGCTTCAAGTGAACCAAACGCATCAATGGTCGCTTCACCGCCCCGTGAGAAGATTTGCCAGGTCACGGCTGTGTTGGTCGCATTGTCTGGACCAACAATCACCCCATACTGCACGGTTGAACCAAGTAAAACATTGCCCGCGCCGACAATTTCAATCGACGTGACGGGAATTTCAATCGGGTCGATCTGACTGGGCTGACGGCCCCCAAATAAGCCTTCGCCAAGCGTAAGTAAAAGCGTCACAACCAGCGCGATGGCGAGCCCGGCGATCAGACCGAAGCGGACGCGCGGATTTTTCAGTAAGGTCATGGGGCAAAACTCCTTTCATAAAGGGCGGCGGTGTGCCGCCCTTTACTCAGTAATCGTTACTCGCCGAGATCAAATTCAAAATCAGGATCGGGTTCAAGCGAGTCAATGGGTGCACCATCGGCGTAGCCATACAAGATGACATCGTCGATGTACATGACGCCGTCATAGGGCATGCCACCGGTGGTGGGGTTGATGGCGATGGCATTCAACGTATCGTTGGGGACGAACTCGATGGTGACGGTTTGGAAATAGAACAGTTCATTCGGTGTTTCGATTCCATCACCATTCAAATCGATCCAGCGGACACCGATGTCTGAACGTTTGGTCGGATCAGAATCATCTTTGTCGGCGTTGGTGCGGATGGTATTGATGGTGACGTTGTTGGCATCGATGCCTGTCTTGACCCAGCCGGGTTCAAGGGCGATGTAGTTTTTCAAGGTGGGGTTGCCGCCGAGGGCATCGACGATTTCCTTGTTGTAAAGCGTGGTATACTGGACCCTAAAGGTGTTTGGGATCATCGGTAGGCCACCGCTGGTGGGTGGGAAGGCAATCAGCTTGACCTTATGTTCGGACCAATGGCCTGAAGAGTTGAGAATATCGAGTTCAAGCAGCTCGAGGGTCTTGTTGTGGTGAATCGAGCGCAATTGGGCCTCATACGAGCCAAATGTTTGGAAGTTGATGGTTTGCTCGGCATTGAAGTCCATCACAAAGAGGGTATCGAGTTCTAAGAAGATATAGCGACGCACGTTGCGCGGCACCGTCTCAAGTTCCGTACCGTCAGTATAACGGACCACCGCTTTGATTGTGTAATCTTCACCGGGTTCGATGGCCTGCATATTCAAGACATGGTCGTAGATGCCGGTTCGATAGGGATCATCGGTCCGGTGGTTCATGACAATCGGTGCTTGACCATGGACATAGAGTAGAACTTCTTCGACTGTTTTGTCCACTTCAAAAACCTTGACTTCGACACGGAACGTGTTCGCCCGGGTGATTTGCGAATGAAGCGGGCTGAGCATGATCATCCGGTCGGTCCGTTCAATCGTCTCAATTTCCCCGTTGTAAAGCTTGGCGTACTCTCTGAGAAGCATCGCCGTTGATCCCCCGTCATTGAGCACCCTAAAACCGTCAAAGTCGGGGTAGTTGCCGTCGGCATCGGAATCGGGACTGTCTTCAATGCCTGTCAAAATCCAGAACATGCCATAGGCATCCATCTCATAGAGGGCATTGAGCCAGGTGTCATAAGCGAGGTCACGATGAATCTGTAAGCTTTCATCATGGGTTGAACGCATGATGCCGAACTCTTCAAGAATGAGCGGCATGCCCCAGTATTTCGCGAGGGCCGCGTGGTCACGGATGAACTTTTCACCGTATTCAATGGCCCGATCAGGCGGAATCCGCCAGTGATCAGGATATAAGTGCGCGGTGGAGTAGTCGATGTGTTCAAGCTGCAGGATTGCCCAGTGGTTGACGGAAGTCCCGTAGCCATAGTAGTTGCCACCGACGCCTTGTCTGACAAACTCGTAGTGGAAATCATCGTCATCGGCGATGCGGCCATCGGCTGTGTCTTTGTTGATGGTTAAGGTGCTTGGCGCGTGTCCGAGCGACCCTTGTGCCCCGACCGACACCATTTGGCTGACGCCGAGGTCATTTTTCAAGTAGGCACTCATCTCATCGGCCCAAATATGGACGTTTGCCCCGTCGGGTTCATTCGCCAATTGCCAGGCGAAGATGACCGGATCTTCCTTGTACGGGACACCAGTGATGGTGTTGGTGCGGTTGACGACATGTTCGACCCAGTTCTTATACCAGGTCTTGATGGTCTCATTCGTGTAGAATTGTCCGCGACCGCTGTAGCTCGTACCAAAGAGGTCGTTGTGCCACTTGACATAAGTCAGCATCCCACCAAATTCAGGATAATAGTTCGTCAAGACAAGTTTGACACGGATACCGTGTTGCCCGGCTCGGTGGATGGCATAGTCGACTCGGTCAAGCACATGAACGGCGGGTTTGACTTCACCGGTATTGCGGTCATAAAGTACTTCACCGTAACGTGCTTCGGGTGATTGGGTGAAGACGCCGGGTTCAAGTTGACCATAGGCATAGTTGGCGCGCCCTTCATCTTCCCAGCCATCAAAGAACGCCCACATGCGGATGACCTTGATGCCCATGTCAGCGGCTTGCCGGATGGCATCGTCAATCATCGCATCGGACTTATAATGCAAAGTATAATTGTTCGTTCCGAGGAACTTAAACGGCTCTTCGCTCTCACCTTCAAAGAAGAAACCATCGCGAGACACGATGAAGTCGGTGATCAAGTTCGGCAGTGTCTCAATCGTATAAAGGATTTCTTCAACATGATTCCCGATTGTAAGGCGTACAGTCACCGTACCCGGCTTGAGCAGGGTCAAATAACCGCCGGGTGAGAGAATGCCTTCGCCACTTTGGTTAATCAGCGTCCAGGTGACGGTTTCATAGGTGGCATTTTCAGGATACACCGTGTAGCTGAGCTGGGTTTCATCAAACTCATAGAGCGTGTCGGGAATGAGGATGTCGGCACCGGTGACGGGAATTTCCGCCGCGGTGATCAACACGTGTTTTTCAGCGGGGAAACCATCCGCAACGGCAACCACTGTGACCGTCCCTTCAGTGAGGGGTGTCAGCTGACCGTTTTGGTTGATTTCAGCACTTCCGGTCCCGGGTGAGACACTCCAAAGGACCGATGGATCGGTCGCATCGAGCGGTTGAACTTGCGCGATATAGGTCGCTGTCTTGTTTAAAGCGACGTTGGCCGCTCCGGTGATGGTTACCATCGAGACGGGAATCCGTCCAGCAGTAATGGTGACGGTCCGAGTGCCTTGGACGTCATTGTGCGCCTTAGCGACGACTTGCACCGACCCCGGGGACACTGGGGTGAGGATACCGTTTTGGTTGATGGTGGCTTCACCTGAGACGTTATTGACACTCCAGGTGATACTTTTGTCGGTCGCATCGGCAGGAAGGATGGTAGCGGTATATGCGGCTGGTGTACCGACTTGCACGGTATTGGCACCGGCGACAGTCACCGCTGCGACCGCAAGATCGTCATCACCGAGGTTACACGCCGCAAAAAGGGTCACGGCGATGACAAACAAACTGGCCAATACAATTTTCTTGAGCCATGTGTGCATGATTGGGTTCTCCTTCATGGTTGGATTTGCCCATGGCAAGACCCACACCGCATACGCGATGCGGGCCTTGTGTGGGGCGTGAATCAGTTACTCGGCAGGAATAACGCCACTGAAATAAGCATCGAAAATTTGGAAATCGACAGGTTCATCGTGTTCTCCGATATCAAAGAACAGACTCACGGAAAGTATACTTGCAAGCAAGGCATCACGGTCAGTGATATCAATTACAATGGTTTCGACGTCATCGCTTGTGAACGTATGGACATAGTCGACGTCAAAGTTGAACATGTTACCGTAGGCGAGTTTGATCGTGACAGACGTGCCGACCTCACCTTGCAACTCAAGGGTCAGCGTGTTCATATAGCGGAGGTCGCGACTGATGGCATAAGCACGAACATGGTTGTGCGGATCGTTTTCCATCACGGTAACGACGGTACCATCGGTCACAATAGACTCAAGATCGACGACCGGCATAACGAACTCGCTAAACGGAATGACCATTTGCTTGACAGGTTCTTCTTCAGGCAAGATGGCCGTGAAGGCGAACTCGTAGATTTTGATGTCAACATCGGTCATCTCTTCGGGCAAGAAGGCGTTGAACTGGAAGGGGAACCAACCCGTGCCGGTTGTGACCAAGGAACGCGGGGTGGCCATAATGTAGATTTCTTGGACGGTGCCGTCAAGAACGAACATCCGTTGTGACTCATCGGCCCAGCCATCGCCCCAACCTTGTTGGATGTTGATGGTGATACCGGCGGGGCCTTGAATCTTGACAAAGACACCGTTCAGACCTGAACGTGCGGCCGCGTTGCCAGTTGTTTTGCTGTAACCGAACTCAAGTTTAGCCAAGGTTTCATTATCATTGGGTGAGAACAGGATATGGGCTGGGTCATCGTTAGCAGGAACTGGAACGGCCGTACCATTTTCAACGTAATTGATGTTGCCTGTGAGCGGTACGTTCGGACCACCAAGATCGGTACGGGTCGCTTCAATGGGGGTCGGATCGGCATCGCCGGTCAGTTTCAGGTCATAAATGTAGTATTCGACCGCTGCCGCCGTTGCGCTGTTGACCTTGACTTGGACATACCGCACGGCCCACATGTTCGCTTCGGTACGCAGATTGGCGGGAATCGGTACAGTCACCGTAGTATAATCGGTGGTGTTGGCACGATCAATGCTGATATTTTGTAAGTCCGTGTCACCGAGTGTCACAAGTAGACGTGGATTCGCTGTCAGACCTTCTGTCAACAAACGCACCTTGAAGGTAATGTGGGTATAGCGGGTAATATCGTCACGGACATAGGCCGGAACGCCCCACCAGTTGCTGACGGCGGTGAGTGACGCTTCGATGTGGGTCACATCAACCATCACGCCATCGATTTCATCGGTCGCTGGCGAAGCGGTAGGTTCTTGTGCCCAGTGGGCCGTTTGGAATGGGCCAAGCACTTGCGGTTCAACGACCGGTTCAGCGTCTCCAAAGAAGGCAACTTGTTGAATGGTTAAGGACCCAGCATTGCCTGAAGCGGTAAAGTGCGGATCGAGGACGATGCGCAAATCACGGTCAGCATCTTGCAAGAAGTAACGTGCAGAAATGCGGAAGACAATCCACTGGTTCGCTTCGGTCACTTCGACTTCCGTGTCTTGATCCCAGAATAAGGTCACACCGGAGTTGAAGTCGCGTAGACGGAAGCCAATGGTCGGATTGACTGCTGGATTGTCGGTCTCACCAGTCACCTTGATGGCGATATATTGCATGCGGCTCAAATCATAGCTGTTGTCGATTTTAAAGACAACGCCTTCAGGTGAGATGGATGCTTGGGTGGTGAAGGAGACATCATAAACCTGACGGGCAAACTCGACGTCAAGTCCTTCAAGGATACCTTCTTTTTCCCAGACACCGTCGATGAATTTCGTGTTCTCAGGCGTCGCAAGAATGTGCGGCGGACGCGGTGTGCCAAGCATGCGGTCATCCGCTTCGATTTCGACTTCTAAAGTGCCTTGCACGCCATCAGCCGTCGCAACGACTGTAATCATGCCTGAAGCGGTCGGTGTCAAAACACCCGCTTGATTGATCGTCGCAGCACCGGTACCTGGGACGACACTCCAGGTTACCGCTGGATACTTGGCGTCTTCAGGTAAGACCGTCGCTTCGTATTCAGGGGCCGTACCCGGCAGGACCGATTCCGGTCCGGTTACGGTGACTGAGGCGACAGGAATGATGATTTCAACTGGGTAAGTCGCTGTCACACCATCGACATCAAGCGTGACTGTCACGGTACCGGCTGCGACAGGACTGAGGACGCCTTCTTGGGTGATGGTCGCTGCACCCGTTCCGGCTTCGACACCCCACGACACATCCATGAAATCGGCATGTTCAGGCGTCAGGATTTTCTCATACGTACCCAATCCGCCAAGCGGTACTTCAGCGGGTCCGCCGATGCCGACATCGGTCACGGGAACGATGATCGCAACCACTTTAGTAGCGAGGATGCCATCGATGTTCAGACGTACGGTGACCGTACCCGCTGCAATCGGCGTCACGACACCTTGTTGGGTGATGGTCGCATTGCCGGTTCCGGCAAGCACGGCCCACTCAACCGCGGTATAGGTTGCATCTGCAGGCGTCGGCGCGTACGTGTACGTGCCTTGTCCGTCTAGGGCAATCCATTCTGGGCCATCGAGAATGAGGCCGGTAATCGGGTTGACAATCTCGACTTCAAGTGTTCCTTCAATGTCACCCGCTTTGGCCACAACCGTGACCGTGCCTGGTGATTGCGGCGTCATGACGCCGGTAGCGGAAATACTCGCCGAACCAGTGCCTGCCTCAATGCGCCAGGTCACGGCTGCGCCCTGACGAGACGAGGGCGAAATGACCACCGTGTAAGTCGGGTTGTCCTGCATCATCACAAAATCGTCACCGACAACGGCAACGGCTGTGATCGGTGCAGGTGCTTCACACGCAGAAAAAAGGATAAACAACATTACAAACAAACTGGTGATGCCAAGCAGTCTGCCAAATCTGATTCTCATAAAAATCCTCCTTATTTTTCGATTGGCATTAGTTACTTAACGCATTACCTAAATGAAGACTCTTACAGTTTACCGTGAAAACGGTTACTTGTCAATATCCATTCGACTTTATGTAAAAAATCTGCTTGCAATGCTTCCTTGATGAAAGCGGTTATCATGGTTAACAGGCCTCAATGAAGCCAAAATCATCACAACAAGTGGCTTACGCGTTTTGACACAAAGTGCTTGGTGGGTCAGTCGATTGTGTTGTGTTCAAGCACACGCAAACAGACGCCTTTCATCTTCACAAACTCTATTTTACGTCTCTGATCTGTATGCGACTTGTACGGATGCCTCTCTCGCGTCATCCCTCTCAAGGATGTGATTAATGAAAAAAGTGCATCGCGTTTCAGTGCATCGCGTCTCACTTAATGTGTTAGGAAAAACAGGACGGATAGACAAGATGATCAGACTTCGCCCTTAGCGGGCTATCCATGATAGGTCGTGACACAAAAACCGCGCAATGCGAACGACTAAAGCGGGCTCGCACTAACAAAAAAGGCATCCGTCGATGCCTTTTCGCTAGGTAATCTCTAGTAGATTCAAGTTAGACGCGTTTCTTCACGGATTCTCGCAACACAAGTCGACACCCGATCAGTTGACGGCCTGGGTTATAGTCGGGCTGTTGGATTTTCTTGATGATGACATCGACACTGACGGTACCCATTGTGATGAAGTCGACTTCAACGGTCGTAATGCCTACCGCAAGATTATGGATTTTCTCAAAGTTATCAAACCCGACCACTGACACATCTTCTGGCACTTTGACCCCTTTTTCCCTGAGTAAGGTGATCAAAGCGTTGGCGACTTCATCGTTGTTGCAAACAAAGGCGGTCGGCAACATATCAGGGAGGACAATGTCGATTTTGTTGCCGCTTGTGTCGCGGTCCATGATGATCCATTCCGGACGGCCAATTTCAAGATCGGCTTCAATCAAGCCCTTGAGGTAGCCCATGTAACGGTCGGTAATGCTTGATGTGGCTTTATAGTTGCCGACAAAACCGATTTCCCGGTGTCCGTTTTCAATCAGATAACTCGTAATCATGTAGCTGCCGAAAAAGTTGTCGGCAACGACCGTATCCATCTTCTCATAACTGCCGTAAAAGTCGAGGGTCACAAACGGGACCGACTGTGAAGAAATCATATCTAAGTACGGCTTGGAAATTTGACCAAGCAAAATCAAGCCATCGACCTTTGACTCTTCAAGAACCCGTGGCATCTCACAGTTAAACTCGGCCTGCTTTGAGAGCACTTCGAGAATGCCGTAGTATCCGAAGTCTTTCAACCTTTCAATGATCGTCTCATAGATTTGGAAATAGACATCATAGCCTCTAACAAGAAACTTCTTAGAGACAAGTATGGCCACATTGTGGGTTTTGCCACTGAGGAGTTGTCGCGGAATCGGGTTGTAGACATACCCCATCTCGGTCGCCTTTTCCTTGATGGTCCTTCGCAACGGTTCGCTGACACCTTCTTTGTCATTCAAAGCTTTTGAGACGGTGACGGTACTGACGCCGAGCGCTTCGGCGATATCTTTCATCTTGATGCTTTTACCATTTTTCTTCATGCGTCAAACACCTCAATCTGATAAAGAGAATAACCCCACTGTGTCGCCCGTGTCAAAAACTCAAAGCGGATGAAACGGACGGACTGTTCAGTAAAGGTATAGGTAGCGACGCCACCTGCACCTTCATGCTCGATGACAAGTGTCTCGTAAACGTCCCCATCGACGGACACTTCTACGATAAAATTGGCCGCATGGGCGGTTTCCCAGTGTAACACAAGGCGACGGACCGTTTGCACTGATTCCAGGTCGATTTCTAGCCACGCTTCGTCGCTATAATCCGAACTCCAACGTGTCTGGAAGTTGCCGTCGGTCACATAGGCCGCCTGATGGATCGTGCCACGGTCATCTTCTTCACTGCTTGCACTGACAGGTCGCCCTAAAGCCACGTTAACCGGCAATGTCGTGTGTGTGTACGTATGCAAGACGGTGTTTGAATACGGTGAGAAGCCCGCGGCATTGTATGCCTTGATTCGGTACGCATAGACCACCCCGTCTTGACCGGTCGTATCGATGTAAAAAGGACCTGCCTCAAAAATGTCATACACCGAATCCGCCAGGACTTCCCAGTCGGTTGTACCATCGATCCGTCGTTCAATCTGAAAGGCATACGAACCGGTTGCACCGCGAAAGGTCAGACCGTTCATCGCATCAAGCGGGAAGAGTACAGGCGCTTCTGGCAAGGGTGGCAGACCAACGGTCTTGCCTTGCACGGCATGGGCCTGTGCAGTCATCAATGCGATGATGGCTTGTTCGTAGTAGTCGTCGTTACGTGGGAACCCTGGGTAGTGATACGAGCGGGTGTTGAGCTCACCGAAATCATCATGGAAGTAAAACCCGCCCTCAACATTGCGGAAGCGCAAGCTCCAAATCAGACTGCCTGCGGTACCATTCTCAACGGTTTCAAGCACCATCGCCTCGATTTCTTCAAAGTTGACGAGCCCATATTCACCAATCAGCAACGGCTTGATGTCCTTGGTGGCGGCGCGATCAGCTGCGGCATTCGCACTGAACGTGCCTTGGGTGTTGTTGCGGTAATAGTGGACGTTCATGATGTCGATGAGAGGATGGTTCAAATCAAACGTATTGACCTTGTCTCGACCACTCAGCAACAAATGATTGTCATCTAGACTTTTGACATAGTGCGCCATCTCGTCAATCCAAGCATCGGGGGCACTTCTGAGCTCATTACCTAGCTGCCAGGCGAGAATGGCCGGATCATCTTTATAAAGCACGCCAGTCAAAGTGTTCTCACGTAGTAACACAAACTCGATCAAGTGCTTAAATCCCGCTTTGATTTCAGGGTCGGTGAAAAAGGCTGAGCGGGGCTTACCGTAAAGCGCCGCAAACGCCGCAATGCCACCAAACCAATCCCATTCATCAATAAAGGGGATAATCAACTTGACATCCATTTCATTAGCTATTTTCAACGCCATATCCAAATCTTCAAAGAGCGGCTCATAGTATGTTTCTACGCCCATGATATGAGCCAACGTGTTGCCTGCTTCACTCGGGCGGATGCCACCAACGATTGAAAAGGTGTAAATCCGAGCGACCCGTCCACCCATGTCGCGAATCGACTGTAAGGCGTCTCGCTGTTCAAAAGGATCAACACGATGCCAGTAAGGGTCTTCTAAGACGTGCAGGTTCGGGATGTTGAAGGAGACAAAACGGAACACGTCATCACCGAGAAAAAGTTGATCCCCTTCAACGCGGACAAAGACGGGTTCATCGGGTTCAACTGGGTGGTAACCAGCAACCACGGTTACATCATAGGCAGGCATCGTCTCTAAGGTAAAAGGCACGGTCACGTCTTCATCATGAAACCAACCAAGAAAATTTAATCCTGGTGGCGCTT
>RECF01000055.1 GCA_007694145.1 Acholeplasmatales bacterium
TTACGTGAGGCGCTTGACCTTGGTCCTGAGGCGTCGGTCTATCCACAGGCCGATTGGCAGTACAGTGACTATGTGACAGCCGGAGTGGTTTTGTCGCAATACACCGTTCAATCCGATGGACGTCGTGTATACAGTCAGTTTGGCGCGGAAACCCAACTCAACTGGTGGGGCGAGTGGTTGGTCTATCTTTATCAGATGGGTGGTACGTTTTACACCCCGTCTTCGCATCAGCGACGTAGTGCACTCGGTGAATCTGAAGCTTATGAAGCCACCGCGTTTTATGTCAGGAAAGCGATGGGGGGGCCAGAGGAAAAGTTTGCGCCCAATGCCATTGAGTCGACACAGTTTTCTTTCCTCGGCGGCAATGTAGCGATGATCTTCGGTGGCCACATGGGTGATTGGTTCAGTTATGAGGCACTCGGTTTGAACTGGGATGTTCAAGTCTTGCCCGTACCCGATGGCAGGCCTGAGGCACGGGGAGGCGAAATATCCGCCGATGCTTTTGGCATTTCCGTCCGGAGTTCTCAAAAAGAAGCAGCGTTTGCATTCTTGACGTTATGGACGGGTGAAACGGGTGCGCTGGCTATGGCACCTTATGGAAAAATCGGTGCTTTAAACGCCATGCAAGACTTGCTTCAGATACATGCCCCAACCGGCATGCCCGACATTGATTATACCGCCTTGTTTAGAGCGGCCGCCATCGCGGTGACGTTGCCGGATGAACAGGATTTTCCTCGCCTCATGCGTGAAGTAGTCATGGCGGAGTTGTACCGACTCATGTACACAGGACGGGGTTCTGAAACCGATGTTGCCCTCGTGCTTGAGCGTATCAGGCAAGCCATTGATACGCATTACATCAATCGTTACGGTGCCTGATCCACTAATCGATATCAAGACAGTTTGATGAAAGGAGTGTCAACCGATGCAAGGTAAGAAGAAGACGGGATCGCTTAAAAAAGACAAGCGTTACTTCATGCTGTTCAGCGGGATATCGCTCCTTGGGTTCATGCTCTTTTATCTTTATCCGATTGTCAGGACGTTGATGTTGAGTTTCACCAACAGGACACTGTTTTCTTTGTCGACGGAGTACGTCGGCATGGAAAACTATATCTATGCCTTGTCAAAAGATCCGTTGTTTTTCCATTCAATCAGACTGTCGCTCGTCTTTGCGTCAGTCAGTGGGTTGTTGGTGCTGATGACTGCCTTGATGCTTGCAATGCTGATGAATACCCAGGTCCGGTTTATCGGTGTTTTCAGGGTTATTTACTTTCTGCCATTTATCATCCCGAGTTTTGCGGTGGGGGCTGTGTACAAAAACATGTTCGACCCGACCACCGGGGCCATCAATCGACTGTTTGAAGTATTTGGGTTTGACACGATATCTTTGTGGCATTTGTCACCGGAATCGGCGCTGATGACCATGATTTTGATCAGTGGCTTCGGGTTTGGTGTCAAGATGCTTGTGTTTTTGGCGGCCTTGCAAGGTATTCCACGTGAACTGTACGAGGCTGCCCAAATGGATGGCGCTTCGAAAACACGCCAGTTCTACAACATCACGTTACCGCTCATCTCACCGATGCTCTTTTTCAATGTCATCTTGATTACCATCGATGGTTTGAAAGCGTTCAATCTCGCTTTTGTCATGGGGAATGGTGAAGGTTTTCCCGCCAACTCAACGCTCCTCTTTCCCATCTATATGTTCGTCACGGCGTTCAACATGCCATTTGAACTTGGTTATGCAGCAGCGATGGCTTGGATATTCTTCCTGATCATCCTCGCCTTGACCGGCATGCACTTTTTGTTGTCGCGATACTACGTTCAGAAAGACATTGTGTGAGGGGGCGTTTAGGATGAAAAGATTAAGGAAAATCCTACGCCGCCACTGGGTGTACGGACCGCTTGTCGTGTTTGCGCTTGTCGCGCTCGCTCCGTTTTATTACTTATTGATTACGGCGGTCAAGGATCTTGCGGAAGCATCGACGGAAGCGACCATGTGGCCGCGCAGTTTCGCACTCCTTGACAACATCCGTTTTGTTTTGTCTCATCCCGATTACCGGGTGGTACGCATGTTTGGCAACACGATGTTTGTCTTTGCCTTGAAGACGCTTGGGACGGTCCTGACCTGTTCATTGGCCGCCTACGGATTTGCCATGTATGATTTCCCGTTTAAACGGATTATCTTCTTCGTGTTGCTCAGTGCGATGCTGATCCCGGCTGAAATACTCGGGATTCCCATTTACGAGTTCATGGTAAACACCGGTTTGCGTGAAGTGGCCTACATCCCGCTTTGGATTGCGGCCTGGTTTGCCACCGATATTTTTATCATCTTTCTGTTTCGTCAGTTTTTCCAAAACATTCCTAAGTCACTGATTGAGGCGGCGCGGATTGACGGATACCACGAAGTCGGGATTTTCTTCCGTATTGTGATGCCGTTGCAACGGCCCGTGTTTGTCACCGTCATACTTTTATACTTCATCGGGACCTACAATGATCTTTATGGACCAGCACTCTATGTCACCCGTCAGGAAAACTGGCTGATGGTTCACAGCATCAACATTTTTGAATCGCTTTACCGCAGCGGTTCAAGTGCGTACATCGTGCCTTGGAACTATGTCAGTGTCGCGACGCTGATTGCCATGATTCCCGTTGTGCTGTTGTTCAGTTTCATGCAAAAGCAATTTTTGCAAAGTGTTGCAGGAGTAGGTGACAAAGGATGACCTTCACAAAGGTGGGAACAACGATTCCCCTCGAGAAACTGCTTAATCAATACCGTCGAAACCGTAAAGTGCTCGGAACCCGGAAACTGCTGTTCACAGGTGTGAACGCGATGGATGTCTACAACATTTGCCAACCCTTTGTCTACGATGGTGACATCCTTTTACCCGGAAGAGTCGAACGCCGCGACAGTGAGATTTCTGAAGTACGCCTGTTCCGTAAGGTGTGCGTGGACACATACGAGGCGACCCGATATAGATGGCCGGATTTGCAAGATCCTTTCGTGACACAGGTCGGTGACCGTTATGTGCTTGGCGGCACCCATATCGACCATGAGGATGGAGACATTACCGCTTGGCGCACACGGGTGTTCGCCGGTAAGAGACTTGATGATATGAAACATGTCTTCGATGCACCGCACAAGATGAAAGATGTTCGACTCGTCGAGCAAAACGGCGTCCATGTCTTCACCCGTCCGCAAGGCGGTGTGGCCGGTCGTGGCAAAATCGGGATAACTTACAGTGAGTCTCTGGATGAAATCACGACGGAGCAATTAACCTCAGCCCCGCTTCTCACACATCAGTTTACTGAGGAGAGCTGGGGGGGCGTCAACCAGGCGATTGTGCTAGACAACGGCCTGATTGGTGTTGTCGGACACATCGCGATCATGAGTCGTGGTGATGTGCGCCACTACTATGGCATGGTATTCACCTATGATCCACAAACAAAGCAGGCGAGTCGATTACGCATTATCTGCGAGCGGGCAGACTTCGGAATACAACGTGCGAAACGGCCCGATCTTGAAGATGTCGTCTTTACAGGTGGACTGATTCGTCATGATGACAGAACAGCCACCGTGTATGCGGGTGTCGGTGATGCCGGGGCCCATACATTGCGCATTCCCGATCCGTTTCTAACTGATGAAAGGCTGTGATTTGATGTACTTAAGAAGAGGATACTTGATGTTGTTTTGTCTAACACTGTTTGGACTTGTCATCGCGTGTGAAGGACTGGATACGGTTGATGACCCCGATGTAGACCAAGGCACCGATCCCGATCCGGTCACGGTGGTCATCGAGCCTGTCGAGGATCACTTTGACTTTGATTTACGCAACACGCTTGAGTATACCCTTGACATCGACACGGCATCATTCTCGCATGTCCGCGGCTTGAATATTACCACTTCGGACTATCAGTTTGACGCAGGACGTCTGGTGATTGAACCGGCATTTCTAGCGCGACTTGACGCCGGAGCGCATACGCTGACGCTGGTAACCACCGAAGCGAAACAGACGTTTACGGTTCACATCCTCGACCGCAACAACCGTTACCGCATCATCAACGGTGGTTTTGAAAGTGGGGACTTGTTCGGCTGGACCGCCCACACCATCTTCAAGGGAGAACAAGCCATTCAGGCTTTTGTGGATGAGGGGATTCGTCCAAACACGACGTTCTTTAGTTTCGCAGCCCCTTATGAGGGTGAGGGTGATTATGTGTATGGATTCGATGATCGTGACGGCATCGACAAGGATCGCTGGAATGAACGCATCGGTCGGCTCACCTCATCACCTTTTGAACTAGGAGGATCGGGTCATATCAGCTTCATGTTGGGCGGAGGGCGTCACACAGGGTTGCTTTTTGTCAGTGTCAGACGGTTGTCCGATGATGTGGAGATCGCCCGTTTTGGCAACACGGAGTTCAATCAGGTCCCCTATTTTCTCGAAGACGGTGAGACGGTGAATCCTGATTACCGAGAAGCCAATCTCGTCCGTTATGTTGCTAATCTTCAGGCCCATCTTGGAGAAGTATTGTACTTTGACATCCAAGATCTCGGCGGGCGTGACTGGGACCTGTTCACCTTGGATAGTTTTGAAACCTATCATGCATCCATCCCGGTCTTTGAAGAGGCTTTCACAGCCGTGAATCTTCTGCCTGAAATTAGCGATGTTGATACACCCCCACTAGCCATGAACAACCAAGACTTCAGTGAAGGACTACAGGGTTGGCAGGTTCACGGTGAAAATACTGCCTTTTACGTTGAAGACGGTGCCCTTAAATCAAACCTTATGGGGGATGCCTCAATCGGACTCATCCGCTCACCCGCCTTCAGACTTGACCCAAGTGGCAGCGGCTTCATCAGCTTTGAGCTCGCCGCCGGACAAGGGGCGCGGTTTGACAAGGACACATTCGTGTCGGTGCGCGAGGCGCACACCCATCGGGAAATATTCCGCACGGCGAACACCCGAAGTGATGGCAACACGTTTATTGCGTACTTCATCGATTTGCAAGACCACCTTGGCAAGACATTGTATCTTGAAATCGTCGATAATGCGACCGGTGCATGGGATACACTCTTCATCCGTAACATCGAAACCCATTATCCGGAAAAACCGGTAATCTTGCCACCACGTCTTGCGGAAAATTTGTTGGAGTAAGCAATCTGTTCCGAATGGCTAAAGCTTTGATTAAGTCGGTTACTTCAACCGCTTCATCAAGTAGAAATAGAACATACAAGGAGGTAGTTTTATGCGTTTACGATTGATGATGTTTTTGACTCTCATGGTTTTGATGATCGGTCTGATCGGGTGTACAACCGATCCCAAGGATGACGAGGACCCTGACAACGGCATCCAAGATCCCAATGGCAATGGCACACCCAATGGCGATGACCCGGTGCCTTCAGTGCATCGCCCCGAGAATGTCGATTTATCCAGCGGTGACTTGAGTGGCTGGACGATTGCATCGGGCAACGCTTTTGATGATGCCTTTGTTTCCGATGCGCAAGTGGATACAAGTGGCCGTCCTATCGAACGCGACAGTGCGTTTTACTTTGGACATGGGGATGAAGCCCGAACCGGCGTCCTTGAATCGGCCCCCTTTGTCATCGGCGGAACCGGCATCATGACCTTCCGTCTCGGCGGTGGATCCATGGTCCCCCTGACCTATCTTTCAGTTGTCCGGGCGTCCGACCAGATAGAACTGTACCGCTTCGCCAATGCATCACAAGAAAGCACTGAATCAGTTTTAATAGCCTATCAGGCCGATTTATCGGCTTCATTGGGCACAGAAGTCTTTCTAAGGGTTGTCGATGACGCGGTTGCCAATGGTGGCATGATTTTGTTTGCGGACATAGAGCCCTATCACCCCGAACTGCCGCATCTTGATAGCTATATATCAGCTGAAAACATCGCCCCAGATTTCGAAGATACCGCACTGGCACCGTATCAACTCGAAAACGGTGATTTTGCGACACGAACCCTTGCTGGTTGGACGGTCCATGGTGAAACGGGGGTGTTTCAGGACAGCCATATCAATGCAAACGGCCGGTTATCGAACCGACCCAATGAGACCGCTGTGGGTCTGTTGCGTTCAGGTGCGTTCACCGTTGGTGGGCAAAACCTCATGTCATTCAGACTTGGTGCAACCAAACACCCGGAACTGACCTACATGGTGGTGCGTAGAGTCGGCACCAACGAAGAAGTGTTCCGTACATGGAGTGATCGCTGGCAGGATATCCATGAAGAAGCCACGCATCTTTACTATATTGATTTGCGTGCTTACGAAGGCGAACAGCTGTATCTTGAGTTTGTGGACAACGCACGCGGCGACTGGGGGCTGTTGACACTTGAGCAAGTCCGGACTCACTATACAGAACGCCCGCTTGTGACCGATGAGATCGCCGTCAATCTGCATGCACCGTACTTGAGTGATCCACAATACACGGTGATGCGTTCCTATGTCGACCCACTCATTGCCCAGATTGAAGACGAGACCGAACGGCTGACGTTTGAAAAGACGTTTTACTCGACACTTGATGGGTTCAGCAATCGTATCGGCAACTTCCCCTCCGTCACAGAATACCGCCGAAATGGGAACACCTTCATCATCACCGGCGATATTCCCGCCATGTGGCTTAGGGACTCTGCAGCACAAGTGCTGAACTACTTGCAGTTCATGACCGTCGATGAGGAAGTACGCCTGATGGTCCGTGGCTTGCTCACCCAACAGTTTGAGCAAATTCGTCGTGACCCCTATGCCAACGCCTTTAATGCGGATGGCAGCGTTTGGGAGAGGAAGTTTGAAATCGACTCCTTATGTTATCCCATATGGTTGGCGGATGAATACTACCATATCACGGGTGATGCGAGTTTGTTCGATGCGTTTTTTGAAATGACCGTCGCGCGGATTCTCGATACGTTTGAAGCAGAGCAAAACCACGATGACGCCAACTACCGGATGGAAAGCGAGTACGATCGTCAGTTTGGAACCCACGAGGTTAATACGGATACCAATTTGATTTGGAGCGCTTACCGCCCAAGCGATTCACCCACTTACTACAAGTTCTATATTCCCGGCAACATGTTTGCAGTAGCGACGCTAGAACGAATCGATGCGCTGATGACAGAACTCGGCCTCGATCCTGTCCTAGCTGAACGCGCCCGCATCATGGCCGCGGAAGTTCGGGCCGATATCGAACAATACGGTGTGTATCATCATCCTGAGTTCGGTCGGATGTACGCCTTTGAGGTCAACGGGTTCAACGACGATCCCCATTCACCTACAGGCAAACGATTCCGCGATATCGCCAACATTCCCAACTTGCTTTCTGCACCGTGGCTCGGATACGTGCCCCAAGATGACCCGACCTACCAAAACACCCGCGCCTTTGTACTCAGTTCACACAATCCCTACTTCCATGAAGGTACCTATGCGCGCGGCATCGGTGATCCCCACGACATCGTCTGGCGGACACGCCCGCATGATGACTATCCTGTGCCTTGGCATCTCGGACTTGTCATGCAAGCGATGACGACCGATGATCCCGATGAGATTCGTCTGATGGTCGATTACATGGTGAACACCACCGCTGGCACCTACGTCATGCACGAAGGCTTTTATGCCAACAATCCAAACATTTACAGTCGGGACTGGTTTACGTGGCCAAACGCGTTGTTCGCCCATGTCTACCTGACCGAAATCATCGGTTTCAACCTGTTGGAAGACTAAAGGTATCACCACGCGTACAGGCGGAATGTACGTAGACTTGAAAACTATAGCATGAAAGGAGTGTGTGCTCTCCGCGGCACACGAAAAAGGTATGAAAAAACTGTTTGCGATTCTCTTGATTTCCCTGGCCGCTATCACGGCCCTTGAGGTCATCGCCCAAGACAGCGATGACTATGGCGTCGACTTGGCATTGGGTCGCCGTGTCGTTTCAAGCCCCCACACCGACAGCAACTACAATGTCCGGGCGCTTGATGGCCGGACCGATACACGCTACGCCAGCATCGAGCAAGATGATGTGTTCTTCTATGTCAATCTCGGTTCAGTAGAAAAAATCGGCAAAGTCCTGATTGACTGGGAGGCCGCTTATGCGGCACGCTATGAGGTCAAAGTTTCCAATGATGCCGAAAACTGGACCACCGTGGCGATTGTTGAAAACGATGCCCAAACCATTGATGAAATTGTCTTCCCTCGTTTGATTGAAGCGCAATATGTCAAGTTCAGAGGCGTTGAGCGCGCGACACCATGGGGGTACTCATTTCATCGCTTCGAGGTATACGGACCGAAAAACCTAGCAGCGGGTGGCACGGTTGTAGAAGTGTCGAGCCATGAAAATGCGGACGTTCACAACCAGCAAAACATGCTCGACAACCGCGCCGATACACGCTGGGCATCGGAACAGGCCGATGATCAGTTTGCCATCTTCGACATGGAGGCAGTCCATGCGTTTGATCTGATCAAGATTCGCTGGGAAGTATCCAAAGCGAGAAACTTTGAACTGTACGCTTTAGATGATCTTGAACGTGTGGACGCACCGGGCCGTGAAGATGAAGACTGGGTACGCATTGCCGATTCGGCGGTGGGACTTGGTGAAGTCGATGCTATGTCTGTCAATTTGCGTGAAGCCCGTTACTTGAAACTGGAGCTGATTCAACGTGAGACGTCTGAAGAAACGAAACGTACTGGACGGTTCCCTTGGGAGTCGACGTTCTCCATCTATTCCTTTGAAGTCTATCACTGGGATGCCATTGATGCCGTGCCGATTGGACATGTCCATGAATTCTCTCAAAACAGCCCGGCCTGGACGGCGATGAACAACATCGTCTTGTATGAGGAACTGCTTTTAGCACCCGTCGGGTATTCGATTTGGGCGGATGGCGTTGTCACGGACCTCGCCAGCATTGCCGATGGTGACATTCCCGGCTTTGAATCGTATGCCGCTTACAATCCGGCGGTCATCTATGACGATGAACGAGAAATCTTCCACATGCTTTACCGGTCGCAACTGCCGGATAATTTCAGTCAGTTTTATGGACCGAAACCCCCGCTAGGTCGGATGTCAAGCATGTCGTATGCGTACTCGCACGACGGGTACAATTTCACCCGGGGTGACAACAATCCGGTCGTCTGGCCGACCTTGCCAGAAGAAGATGGCGGTGGCATTGAAGATCCGCGTATCATTCGGGTCCGCAACGATGAAAATCGTGGTGGGCTGACGACCTACTATATCACCGGCACCATGTACAACAACCAAACAACCCGTCAAGGAATCATTTATACGCACGATTTCGTGACGTATCACAAAGTGGGCGATCTAGCACCGGACTATCCCCTACCACTCAAATCCGGCTATTACCTGACTGATCCATACGGTGACGCAGTCAAAATCAATGATCCTCGACCCGGCCACACCGGCATGGTCTACATGATTTACATCAAGGATGGCGGCTATGCCCGTATCGGTTTCACCGATGACTTGATTCGTATCGAAGCTGAAGACATCATCGACGTGGAAACCCACGGTTTCGGGTTCAACCACATCGAGGCTTTGACCGGTGGTAACGAATCATGCATGGCCATCACCAATATCTATGGACCCGATGACGAAGACATTTACTTGCTTTATGGTGGTCCAGGTCTCAGTGACCCTGACATCATGAACCAACAGTTCAGCGCCAATGGCTGGTTCTATGCGCTCGGCGCGCTGAAAGCCACAAAATCCAATCCATTTGAACTGACCAACATAACCTTTGACCTCGATGAACCGAGCATGCATCCCACAGACACGAACAAGTGGGACTACGGGATGTTTGACAAGTGCATGTTCGCCGATCAGATGATTCGCTTTGGCAACACATGGAAAATGTATTACGGTGCCGGCGATACATTCACCCATCTGGCTACCTCACGTGCCGATTATGGTTCAGGTGTTGCGCGTTTCAGTTTGACTGACACACATT
The DNA here is from genome assembly GCA_007694145.1 of Acholeplasmatales bacterium. Taxonomy (GTDB): domain Bacteria; phylum Bacillota_I; class Bacilli_A; order Izemoplasmatales; family Izemoplasmataceae; genus SKGI01. The sequence continues at coordinate 9,960 of RECF01000055.1, forward strand.
TACGGGCAAACACCTATGCCCTGAACAAAGCGTTCGGAGGTGACAAGATGCCGATTGGCATTGAGTTTGTCGCCTATGTGCACGACCTTGATGGCCAACTGATCGATGAAGTCGTCATCTCTTACGATGTACCACACTTCAGCCAACTCGAAATGGGCGTGTATGACCGTGGCATCGCGATCGAACTCAATATCGAACTGACTACCTTACCCGAGCAGTATTATGTGCAGGCATTCGTCCGCGATGCGCTGACGGGTGAAATATTGAACAATGTTTCGACACACACCGTCATCGTAGCGGTTGTGAACCGGACATTGAAGTAGAGGAGTGATTGGATGAAACGTTTAATTTTGACAAGTTTGATGGTGTTGTTCACGTGGATGGTCATCGCGTGTGATTTCGGGGGAAATGACACCCCCTTACCCGATTTGGCCACCCCCGAAAACCTTGTGATAGAAACGCGGACCCTTTCTTGGTCTGCAGTCCCTACAGCCACCGCGTATCGTCTTACAATCAACGGCGAGCTACAAACGGTTACGGATACGAGTTTCACGCTTGAAGCCGGACTGTATGGCGCATTTGAAGTCACGGTGCGTGCTGTGCGAAACGGTGATGTTTCACCGGCTTCAGAGGTACTCAGCTTCACCTTGACACCCGATCCTGACCCCGATCCTGACCCTGACGTGCTTGATGCGCCGGAAAACCTGGTGTTTGCAGATGGTGTTTTACAGTGGAGTCCGGTCACAAGCGCCACCGGCTACACCGTATTGATTGCAGGGGAAACGTATACGGTTGAGACCAACAGTTTCACCGTGCCATCGGGTTTGACAGGGGATCTGACTGTTTCAGTTTGGGCGCTTGGAGACGGTGTCCTGACGGAAGATTCAGCCGCTACGACCTTGCAAATCAATCTGGAAACACCGGTGCTTGCGCGTGTTGACAATCTGAGAATTGAAAACGGTACACTGATGTTTGACCCGGTTGAAGGTGCGGAAAGTTATATCATATATGTGGATGGTGCGCCTTACGCGACGGTCGATGGTGCGTCTTACACGTTGCCAACAGCCTTGCTTGAAGGTGATCCGGTGATGTTGCAAGTGCGCGCAACCGCAGCCCATGCCGATCCATCCGCTCTATCAGAGGCTGTTTATCTCGGTATTACGCGCATCGACAGCGAAAGTGCCTTGCGGGCGATGACGCTTTCAGGGGCGTACGAACTCGCAACAGACATCACCCTTACCGAACCATGGCTGCCTATCCCGTTCAACGGCTTGTTCGACGGGGCCGGGCATACGATTGAGGGTATCGTCATCACCGCGGATCAAGGGCATGTCGGGTTCTTCTCAAGCCTTGATGGGGCCCATGTATCAAACGTGACCCTGATTGGCACCATGACCGTGACCTTGACAGAAGTAGATCCACATATTGGCGGTCTGGCCGCCCTTGTCAAGGACACGCATATCCACTCGGTCTACATTCATATGGACATAGACGTCACGGTGCTCAACGGTGTTGGCAGACTCGGTGGCGCTGTGGGCGCCTTGCATGACTCGGTGCTTGAGCAGGTGCATTTCCGCGGTGACATTGAAGCGCATCATGCGCAATCGGGCGGACTTATCGGCCGCGCGGTCGACCCGAGCAAAGACACCGTGATTCATCGCGCCTCAGCCGAAGGCAGCCTTATTGTCCACGGCGGTGAACAAAGTCATGCGGGCGGTTTCATCGGCTTCATGCGCAACAATCAGCTTACCATTACCGAAAGCTATGCACGGATGGATGTCACGGGTGCGAGTTACGTCGGCGGCTTCGTTGGGTATCTTGGCTCGGGCCACATCGCCGACAGTTATGCCTCCGGTTCCGTCCTTGCCTTGAACAGCGTCCTAGTCCATGCCGGAGGGTTCATCGGCCGGCTTGAAGGGTACAATGTGACCGTAACTCGTAGCATTGCCCAAGGTAACGTTTCCGCTACACATACCGGTGCGATGATCTTGACTGGCTCGTTCAGCGGCTATACCCCGGGTGGCACGTTTGTAACCCTCTATGAAGACGCACTTTATGACAACACGGTGTCGTCATTGGATCGCATCGGTAACCCCGAAACGGGACGCGGCGATGGCATTATCGGCCTCGCACTGGTAGCGGGTGAACTGCCTGAAGCCTACAGCGAAGCCATCTGGAATGTGACAGAAACATTGCAACTGTTGTGGGAAGACTGATTGACCTCTTGACCGTCTGCGCCATGTGCGCAGACGGGTCTTCCCCAAAATAAACTATGATCTGTTTCTAATCACTGTTTGGGAAAGTAGGCGATAGATGCATTGAAAACGCGGATTTTCATAACACCATTGGCGCTTCACCCCCCATCGTTTAGAAAGGGGCATCAGTACGATGATGAAAAGACTTGTTTCGCTCATGTTTAGTTTGATTGTAGTCGGTTCTCTTTTGGCATGCCGCTCCGATTCGCGCGTCCGCTTTGACGGTGTGCTCGACGAGTTTGAAGCGTATTGGGCAGAAAGGGCGATAGACTTTGAGGCGCTTGATGGCCCGCTCCCTTTGCCAAGTGGCTCGACGCTTGAACCCGGGGCCGTGATTATTTGGGAAAGCCTCACACCGGAACGGCTCAGTGATACCGGTGAGATTTTCCCGCCGGCCTACCAGCAAGCACAAGCGCGCTTGCGCGTCACCATTCGTTTTGAAGACCGACCCCGTCCCATCGAGCGCACGCACCTATACACCATCATTATTTTGCCACTTGAAGCGGCGTTTGAGGTCACGTTTATCAGCGAGATCACGCCTTGGCAAACGGTTCTCACGGTACCCTCAGAGACCGTGGTGACCCCGCCGACACCACCCCTTGAAGACGCGTTTGACCTGGTTGGCTGGTATTTTGAAGGCACAGAAATACGCGCAGACTTTTCTGAACCCTTGCCAGGACCAGCCACGTTTGTGGCGGTTTGGGACGACAAACGTTATGACGTCACCTTTGACAGTCGTGGCGGCAGTTTTGTCGCACCGTTTCTAGATGTCATCCATAGTACGACGCTTGAGGATGTTCCAGAGCCGACACGTCCGGGGTATCAATTTATCGGGTGGATTTTTAACGATATGCAAGGCAACGAGCAGCTTTTGGTCGCAGACCGGACGCTGATCAATCAAACGATCCACGCTTTCGCGCTGTGGATCCCAAATTCCTAAAGAAGGAGTATAGAGTATGCGATGGTTTAAAAAAGGTATTACGGCATGTATCATTCTCTTCGCCTTTGTGTTTGTTTTCGGGACGACCGTTGTGGCCGATGAGCCGGCGGATCCCGTTACAATCACCTATGTTTTGGCAGAAGAGGAATCCTTGCGGGATGCGCTTGAAGCGGAAGGGCTTTTGCCGCCCTCGGCAAAAACAGGCCAACCCGGAACACAGGTGCACCACATTCCTGTCCTCAGTTCAAAAGTGTATACGTTTCTTGGTTGGTATGCACGTGATGGAGAGGGCAATCCGGTTCAGCACCGGAAGTATGATGTCATCGACGCGGACATCACACTGTATGGGAAATGGCGTCTGACCCCGAGAGTTGTCGCCTACGATTTAGATGGCGGCATCAATGACCCCGCCAATCCCCGAATTGTTTACGCGAATCAAACGTATGAACTAGAGCCAGCGAGCCGATTTGGTTTTGACTTTACCGGCTGGTTGCTCGATGAGACACCCGTTTCAACGCTTGAATCGGTGTTTACGAGTGTTCTCTTGACTGCGACTTGGTCACCGAAATTGTTGACGGTGACGATTGACTATGACACCGATGGTGTCGACGATGATACCTTGGCTGTGACATTTGGTGAAGCGTATGTTTTGCCGGTTCCTGTGCCTGAAAAGGTCGGGTTTGACTTTGACGGCTGGCTCGATAGCGACGGCATGCCGTTTGCGGCCAGTGGGACGGTAGACTTTGACAGCGATGTGACAGTCACCGCACAGTGGACCCCAAGAACAGACACGGAATATACCGTCAAGACGTTCACGCAAAACATCGATGATGATGACTACACCTTGCTCAGCACGGCGGTGTTGACAGCTGAGACGCTTTCGCTAGTAATACTGGAGCCGGAAGTGCCAGAAGGCTTTACGCTCAACGCGGCGCTGAGCGAACTTGAAGGTGTCGTAGCGGCCGATGGCTCGCTCGAACTTGAAATCTATTTCGACCGCGCAGTCTATACCGTGACATTCCTTGATCTGTCCGATGATGTGTTGAAAGTCGAAGACGTCCGCTTTGGTGGCACAGCGACCCCACCGGTCTACACCGTGCCCGGCTTTACCGTATCGTGGGATACGGCTGCCTTTACAGAAGTCGATGACGATGTTGTGACACAAGTCATCCTGACGGCAAATGATTACACCATCACATTTGTGGTGGACGGTCAGACGTTTGACCCTGTCGCTGTAACATTCGGTCAAGCCATTCCGGCCTTACCGGTGCCAGATGCACCCGCAAATCAAATCTTCAACGCCTGGCGCGATGCCCTCGAACCACTTGGCAGTATTTACACCGCAGGCATGACCTATGATGTGCCCGGCGACTTGACACTCTTTGCGGAGTTCATTTTTGAAGATGACATTGAATATGTCATCGAGTATCGCTTTGAAAACGAAGCCGGCGAGTTTGTGCTTGATCCGGCGCGCACCCTTACCTTGACGGGTACCGCGGGTGATACCGTGACCGCGCCTGCCCTTGACCCCGTACCTGTAGGCTTTGTCTTGTTTGGTACGTTGCCACAAGGTACCATTGTTTCGCCTGATGGCACGTTGGTGTTGACCGTTGATTATGCCCGGATTGTCTACACCGTCACATTCGAGTTCTTCGAAGAAGACGAAGCGACAACGTTGGCCGTCGAAGTTAAACATGGCCTCGATGTCACCGCACCGGTGCTTGATGCACGGACTGGTTATACGTTCACTGGATGGAGTGCGCCGCTTGAAGCGATCGTCGCAACACAGACGATTACGGCTGAGTACGATGCCATCGATTATCCGATTCACTATGCACTGAACGATGACTCCTTCGATGATCCGGCCATACTCGATGATCCGGTTTCTAGCTATACTATCGAGGATGAAACCATCACCTTGCCCGTGCCGGAACGTACGTATTTTACATTCCTTGGTTGGTTCGACAACGCCGAACTTGAAGGCGACCCTGTCACGACCATTCCTGCCGGTTCAACCGGTGCTGTGACGGTGTACGCTAGTTGGGCACCTGTCACCTACGATGTGACCTTTGATGAGGGTGAGACACAAACCGTTGTTACCGTTGAAGTGAGCGGTACGGTTGCGCCCGAAGACTTCCCTGAAGTTACGGCACCAGAAGGTACCGTCTTCCTTTACTGGACATATACCGAAGCGGGCACGCAGTATGAGTTCACCGTTGACACCATCATCCATCGTGATTACACCGTGACCCCACAGTTCATGGACATTCCGACGGTTACAGCCGTCAATGATCTCTTTGATGTGGAAGCACCGATGCCGCTTGTATATACGATTGGCGCCGGTGGTTCCGTCGTTTCCATTACCGGTCATGGCATTGAAGCGACCGACTACAACTTCGAAGACGGCACCTTGACGATTTCGGTCGATTACTTGCAGTATTTCTATGAGCCTGGCACATACAACTTGACGTTGACGCTTGACCTTGACGGTCTGGTGGAAACGGATGTCGTCATCACCTTTGAGGTCGTCTGGGCCACCAGCAGCTATCAAATCATCAACGCGAGTTTTGAAACAGGCGACCTATATGGCTGGAACAGCTATGACATCTGGAAAAACGAAACCGGCATGCGTGCCTTTGTCGATGCACGTGTCGTTTCTGGTACGTATTTCAACGACTATACGTACAATCGCGACGGTGACGCGAATCTCGGTATCGTCTGGGATGGCGCCGCATGGCCACAAGGTTCAGAACGCATGGGACACTTGCGCTCAAGTGACTTCGAACTCGGTGGCAGCGGTTGGATCAGTTTCCGCCTCGGTGGTGGCCGTCAGCCTTCACTGAGTTATGTTTCCATCCGCAACAGCGAGACGCACGAAGAAGTGGCGCGTTTCGCCAACCGTCATTTCAATAACACCGGCATCGCGAGTGATCAGTTTGGCAGTGCCATCAGTAACGCCGAAGCGTTCATGTTCCAGTATTATTATGATCTCGCAGCGATTGACGGGGTTGAACTCGGCGATTCGTTCTACATTGTCATCTCCGAAACGGCCAGTTTCCACTGGAACATCTTGTCCGCGGATGCGTTCTTCACGTATTATGAGGTCGCACCCGAAATAACAGCCGACCTGTTAGCAGAAAACATCGTCCCGAGCATCCTCGGTACAGAAACCGCCACAAACCAAATCGTCAACGGCAGTTTCGACACCACCGATCTTGAGGGTTGGGACAATGTCGACGGCGTCTTCCAACGCTGGGCTGACGATGCGGATGCCATCATTTCTAACGTCGGTGGCGACGGGTCACTCGGCCTTATCCGCTCGAGTGCCTTCAGCCTTGACGGAGACAACCAGTATATGCGCTGGGATTGGGCCGGCAGACTACTTGCGGATAAGGAAATCTACATTTCAATCCGCGAAGTCGGTACAAACATCGAAGTCATGCGGATTGTCAGACGTCCGAACTTGAGCGGCTTCTTCGGTGGTGACCGACATAACCATGTCATCGATTTGAGCGATTTGCCAACCGACAGACTGTACTATCTTGAAATCGTGGACAACGCAGCATCCGGTGACTGGGCGGTCAATATTGTCAAGAACATCCGCCTCATCACCGAAAGTGAGTACAACGGCGTGCCTGAAGGCGATCGTGCGGAGGTTATCAGCGGCCTCGTCACGGACTTCGACTACATCGCACCTGTGCATCCTTAAAGCGACATTGTGTTTGTAAACAGGTCCCTCCGGGGACCTGTTTCATTGAAAAACGACCAAGGGTTGACACCGTGTTGACAGAGATTGGTCCTTATGGTAAAGTTAAGAAAAGAGTAAAAGGAGTTAACTATATGGCGAAAATTACCCTAGAGATGATCGCGAAGGAACTCGGTGTATCCAAGGTGGCGGTTCACAAAGCCCTACATGACAAAAAGGGTGTCAGTGAATCGTTGCGCACCAAAATTAAAGCGTATGCCAAGTCGGTTAACTATGTGCCTCGCAATGCTTCAGTCGAGTTAACAAAAAAGCGGTTTATGTATTTTGTTAACCAAGATTTTTTCTTGACACCTTCTGAGCAGTTCTATTCGACCATCTTTTACTTCCTCAGCGCTGAATGTAACCAGATTAATAGTCTGTTGCAGGTTGCGTTTTTCGACCCGGATTATCCGGCACAAAAAATGCAGGCAACCATCGATGCGTTTCAACCGGACGGCTTGTTTTTTGCCGGGCAAGTAAACGAACGACTGATGAGCGAAATTGGCAGCTTGTCGATCCCGCTTGTGTTCATCGATCACTTCAGCCCGTTCTTTTCTGCCAACTATGTGCGTACAGACAACTTTCAAAACAGCTACCGTCTAACACGTTACCTGCTTGATCACGGACATCGAACCATCGGGTTCATCGGTAACATCGATGCGACGGACTCGATTGCCGATAGGTATTACGGCTATTTAAAAGCCTTGCGATTGCATGGGATTGAACCGCTTGATGGGTGGCACATCAACTGCAATGTCGAACGCGAGACCGATCCGGCCAACTTTTCCGTCGCTACCTTACCAACCGCCTATGTGTGTCATTGTGACGCCGCCGCACAGTGGCTCTATACCGCCTTGTCGCTAAAGGGCATGAAAGTACCCGAAGACTTGTCGGTTGTCAGTTTTGACAACACACCCATCTGTGAGAATCTGATGCCTAAGCTGACCTCGATTGGTCCGGACAAGCAGATGTTCGCCAAACGGGCATTCGAGACAATGCTCGATGCCTTGAAGCATCCGAAGCGGTTGCACAAGCATCTTGTCGAAACACCGCTTGTGAAACGCGAGTCGGTAGGCACCCTCTCATAGCATCAAGGCTACCATGTCAGACACCGCTTAGGCGGTGTTTTTCATGGTATCTTGGGGTCATGGTAGCTAGGGGTGTAGAGTTGCGCGCGTGTCATAGGGTGAGTCAATCCATTAGGTGATGTTGGCGCGGGTGTTGAGTTGTTTGTAGTGATTATAAATAGAAGACGAAATTTATCTTGTCATTGCTGGCATATGACAAGTATACTTTTCATATATCTTTGACATTAGAAAGGGGAACATTGATGAAACGATTTTGGATGGGATGGTTAATACTAGGGATGATTGCGGTGTTGTCTGCGTGTGACAGCCGTCCACCGGGAGATTCATGGGATCTTGAGCAGCTGCTGATTGAGATTCAGGATGCCTATGAAGTACCGGCTGGACTTTATACCATTGAGTACACGATTGAAAACTTGAACGACTATGTTCGTGAGTTCGGCGTATCGGTCAAGGTAGAAGCGTTCGATGCGGACGATAATCCCGTAACCTTGGATGGTACAACCTTCGAAGCATTGGCCGGTGCGGTTTATACGGTCACGGTGACGGTGTTGAAAGACGATGAATCTGTTTTGACAACCCGAACGATGACTGTGCAGGTGGCTGAAGCACCGGTTGAGATGGTGAGGGTCACGTTTGACCCCGCAAACGGGACAGCGGCCTATGAAGTACAGGTTCCGGTTGGTTCACCGGTTGCAACCCCTGACGAACCACTTTATGAAGACCACACCTTCATCGGGTGGTCGGTTTTGGATGAGCGGGACAAGCTCTGGGACTTTACGGATGACGTGATGGCAGATCTTACGCTTGTTGCGTTGTGGCAAGGCGCGCCGATTGTCGTTTATCTTCTCAGTTACTATTTGAATGACGGGACAACGACGCTCTATCTTTCTGAGGGGAATACGACGGGCCTGCTTGCGTTGCCAAGTGATGACCCGGTGCGTGAAGGCTATCGTTTCACCGGTTGGGCCTATGACCCAAGTGGCAAAGCACCCGCGCTTTCAGGTGATCCGATTGAACAGGCCATGTCTCTTTATGCACAGTGGGAAGAAATTGTCTACGTAATGGTCGAGTTTGCCCGGAATGACGGTTCAGGGGATGCGTTTTCTGTGGTCCTTGAAAAAGGCGATATTTTGACCGAAGAGGCCGCACCGCTACGTGAGGGGTATCTGTTCCTTGGGTGGTCAAAAGCCGCCGACAGCGATGCGTTTTGGATGTTTGCGACCGAACCGGTCGAAGCGAATATGACCTTGTATGCCCGTTGGGCGCAAGAAACGAGCGGCACGACGTTTACTGTAACGTTTGACTTACAGGTTGATGACCTGCCACCTGTTGAGAACCAAACAGTTATAGAAGGCGCATTGGCTACGTATCCATTACCCGATCCAATGCGGGTCGATTATCATTTCATCGGTTGGTTCCTTGACCCTGATATGACGGATATTTTCCTGTTTGACGACATGCCCATTACAGCCGACATCACGCTGTATGCAGGCTGGCAGAGCATGTTTGGAACGGTGTATACCATCAATTACTGGGTGAATGACGGCAGTGGTGACTTGTTCACAAGCGACAATGTATCCGAAGGGACGCTTTATGTGATTGGCCAGATTCCAACGCAAAGCGGCTATGTCTTTACGGGTTGGTATCTCGATGCGGCTACGACGATGCCGGCAGAACATGTGTTTGTTGAAGATGATCTTGACCTGTACGCCGGTTGGCGTGCTGAAGCAACACCGCTATCAGCGCCAAGTGGCCTAAACATTGAGGATGGCATCCTGACGTTTGTGGTGGTCAGCGATGAAGCACCCTTAGCATTTGATATTTTCATCAACGATGACTGGGTTTTACAAGTGAACGAACCTTGGGCGGATGTATCGAGTTGGTTGATTGAAGCGGGCGTTTACGGTATCGAACTCGTCGCAGTCGGCGATGGGATTGAAACGCTCGATTCACCGCGCTCTGCCATACTTTTGGTGACGATTGAAGCAGAAGATGACAGTGATCAAGGCTACTTTGTGTATGAAAATGACGAAGGCTATTTGCGCCTTCTCGGTCTGACTGAAGATGGAAAAGACCATGTCAAAGCCACCGGATCCCTGATTATTCCCAACACCATTGACGGTATCCCGGTCTATGCCATTGATTTCTATGCGTTTTTCTCCTTGTCGTGGGAACTGGGTGAGGATCTTGGCCTAGATCCTGAAGATTGGAGCGATGAAAACAACTGGAATCGCGCGCTCTTTGTCTTTGACAAGGTGGTCATTCCAAGCAACGTTAATTACATTTGGGACAATGCTTTTACCGGAAACCAGATTAAAAGTTTGACCATTGGTATCAATGTTGAACGGATTGACTATGGCGCCTTCAAAGGGGTGGGTCAACTTGAACACTTGACAATTCCTGGTTCAGTTCATTACATCGGTGTTGAAGCATTCGCAGAGATGCCAAACTTGAAGACTGTCGACATTCGCGAAGGGGTTCAGTATATTGACGATCGAGCGTTTCAATACAACGAGCGTCTTGAGACAGTGATTTTTGCGGACAGTATCACCTATATCGGCGATGGAACATTTGTCATGACACCGCTTCTTGGGGACATCCATTTACCGGTGTCGCTACAGTATCTTGGCCTCAGCGCTTTCAAACATTCAGGCATGTCGACTGTGACCATTCCAGCAGGTCTTGAAGAAATCGGTGATTTTGCCCTATCCGGTGAAGGCTTGACATACATTACGGTCCATGCGGATAATCCCTCCTACATGGCGCTTGATGGTGTCCTCTTTAACAAGAACCTGTCGCGGTTGATTCAGTATCCGCTTGGAAACACCAACAAAACCTACGCCATTCCTAACGGCGTTGACACCATCGCCTGGTTTGCATTCAATGAGGCGGCCTATTTGGAGATTATTTCAGTGCCGGCATCGGTCACGTCGATTGAGACGTTTGCCTTCTTTGGTATCATGTCTTTGTCAACCATTGAGTTCAAAGGTACCGTACCACCGTCAATTGGCTCGCGTGCTTTGATGTATGAAACGGGGATGTCCGAATACGAACCGCTACCGAACATGACGATTCTCGTGCCATCGGGTTATCTTGATGTGTACAAGTTGGCACCGGGCTTCAGTTTTTATGAAGATCACCTCACGAGTCAGTAAATATGGTGTAAACGCCCGGCCTGTGTCGGGCGTTTTTTTTCGGGTTTTTTGGCGCTTAAATGCAAAAAAAAGGGGTGCAAACACGTCAAGGTTGTGTATAATGAACATGTCTAGACAAAAGAAGTAGTCCCACTCGGTTGGCTCAAACGAAGCGGGATGATTGGAGGCAAAGATGAAAAAATACCATTGGCCGGTGTGGATGGTGGGCATGTTATTGACCTTCTCGGCCTGTACACAAGCTGCCCCTGAGGGACCAGACGACACGGACAAAATCGCACCCTTAATCATATTGGCCTATGACGAACAAGATGTATCGATCGCGCAAGGCGAAAACTTGGATTTGTTGCGGGGTATTACCGGTCTTGACAATGTCGAGGGGAATATCACCGCGCGTATCGTCATCGATGTCGGTAACTTTGATCCCGAAGTACCCGGAACATACACGATTCGATATACTTTGCAAGATCAAGCCGGAAACGACGCGATCCCTGTAACACGAACCATCACAGTCAGGCAAACACGTGTGTACCCTGAACCACCAATCTTTACAGGTACGATTACCGATGAGCAACCTGTGCCGGCAGCACCGGCTTGTTTTCCAGGTGCTTGGTATCACAAAGTCTTCTCGGCGCGTGACGCCTGGCGCGGCCTTGAGGGCATCCTCACCTTGCCTGCTGTACAAATCAAACGCTATGACGGCGCCTTTGATGAGACTTTAGCTGTCGATCCGCATGTCAAAAACCTCGACAACCCCTCAATTTACATCGGTGGCCATGCCTTGGCCGAGTCGGATGTGGGTCTTTCATTCATGGGAACGTGTCTTGGCTTGAGCTGTCGGTTGCCGGGTTATCAACTTTCACGAAGCAGTATGGCCTTCAGACCATTTTGGCGGTACATCGCCAAAGACAATCTCGATGAAGGATCGTATGCCGATCATGACAATCTATATGGGGTTTCTTGTTACAGTCAAGGGGGCGGATTCTCGAACTGTTGGGGCAACTGGCATTCGATGGACAGCCGGTACTACTATTTGCCTGGTGATACGATCAGGATGATTTTGCACAGTCCAAAACCACATTTCATGCAGCTGCAAATTGAAGTGTTGGCCATCTCCGACTGGCCCGAGTCGGTCGCCTTGCGGGCGCAACACGGTTGGTTGCCGCCGGAGAACTTTTTCAGCCCCTTGTTTGCGGCACCGGGACACGGTACCGATCAACCCGCTGAATACAAACGGGTGAATGCGATTGACCAAGTCGGCAACGAAGGCCGTCCGGCCATCGATACGACCTCCGCAGTGACACAGGCTGTTTGGCATGAAATGTACTTGTACCGCGACATCGATGGTGTGAAGCATCGTGTGCCGTTTCACGCCGGTCGGTACGCTGTGATGAACTGCCCGCTTGAAGACCGTTTCACCCTTCGTGAGGAAGGGGTCGATACCCGTTTGGGCGGGTCGGTCATCGACATCCATCCGGCGTCTTCTGACTTTATACCCTCGGCGTCTTTGCCGGCTGTGAAACCGTTGCGTGAGGATGACCATTAGCGCATGTTTCTTTAGTATGGATCAAGCCACATCCTAGGTCCTACCTAGATGGGGCTTTTTTTTGCGCAGAAGCGCACTTGAAATACAGTATAAGGCAAGGAAGGCTCTTAAGCTAAATGCAGGTTATCACTGGATTGGGTTTTAAAGGCGATTTTCTCATATCGGTGCTTCAATTTCACCTGAGATGGTGTATAATTTCCTTGACATTGATTTTAAGAAAGTTACAGGTCGAGGCATATGTTTAAACTGTTCATCGGTGACCGGCTTTTCTACAAGGCGCTGCTCACCCTTACTGTTCCGCTTGTTTTACAACAGCTCATCACGACGTCCGTGCAGCTGATCGACAACATCATGGTCGGTCGCCTCGGTGAATCGGCCATCAGTTCGGTCGCGGTTATCAACCAGCTTCAGTTTGTCATCATTTTAGTTTTCTTCGGTCTGATGGCGGGCTCGGGTATTTTCACATCGCAGTATTTCGGTGCTAAGGATTTTGACAAACTGGCCCAAACGTTCCGCTTCAAGGTGATTGCGGGTCTTTTTGTGGCGGGGGTTGCCGTACTGATTCTGACCGTATTTGGTCGACATCTGGTGGTTGTCTTCACCGATACGGATGAAACGGTGGCCTCGGCACTCAGTTATCTCGCGATCGTCAAGTGGGGCATTTTTCCGTTGGTGCTGTCTATCGCGATTTCGAGTACGTTTAGGGAAACCGGCATCACCCGGCCGCTTTTATACATTTCAACCGTCGCTGTCCTCATCAATACCGCCCTGAACTATGTGTTGATTTTCGGTCATTTCGGCGCACCACAAATGGGGATCGAGGGGGCTGCCATCGCCACGGTCATTGCCCGAGGCATCGAGTTTTTCCTGATGTTTCTTTTCATGATGCGGAAGGGACAGTATTTCACATCGGGGATTCGGCGTCTCTTTGTCATTGAACGTTCGGTGCTTGTAGGAATCATCGCTATGGCCATTCCTTTGACACTGAATGAGTTCATGTGGTCGCTTGGTCAAACTGTGTTTTTACATGCCTATTCAACACGTGGGGACAGTGCCCTCGCAGCGATGAACATGACCAATGCCATCTCGCAACTTGTCTTTGTGACGTTTGCGGGGATCGGCACGGGGGTTGCGGTGCTTGTGGGCAACACACTGGGCAAGAACGAGCTCGCACTTGCAAAGCAAAACGCCTACAAGCTGGCTGCCTTTTCGGTCGTCGTGGCGATACTTGCGGGCATCGGGTTGTTCGGGCTCAGTTTCTTTATCCTCGATTTATATGCTGTGAGCGCTGCGACGAAGTCGGTAGCGGCGTTCAACATTCGCGTCAACGCTTTCTTTATTCCCGTCTTTTCTTTGAACGTGTCGCTCTTTTTCATTTTGCGCTCCGGTGGTGACACCCGTTCAACGCTGTTGATGGATGCGGTATTTATGTGGGTGTTTGTGGTGCCAGTAGCGCTCTTACTTGCTTACACGACGGCATTACCGGTCACGTTGATGTTTCTCATCGTACAATCTAGCGATGTGCCGAAAGCCTTCATTGCCATCTCGCGCTTCAAGAAAGGACATTGGATCAAAAACCTCGCAGCGACGCCATCTGACATGTTGGCTGATCATCCGCCCCTTCCTTCAACGTAAAGCTATAGGCGTTAGCCTTATGGTTTGGCATACTGAGCGTCCACCACGCGGTGTGACGCTTTTTTGCTAGAGAAAATTGACTTATGAATGCTGTCGGTCAAAGCGGTGACGATGTCAAAACCCCTGCACCGTCTAGTTAACTCCAGAAGAGATGCGTTTCACATGGGTTCTCTTTGAGTATGGGCAGCGGAACGGTGTATAATGATAATAGAATCAAGAGAGGGGTGCGCAGGATGAACCCAAAAACAGGGTGGATGTCGGTTGTTTTAATCGGTGTTCTTTTTGTCCTGCTCGCCTGTAGTGCGGCACCAGACAATCCCACCCCATCGACTCTCGAGCGCGATGGGGTGATTTACCGTATCGAGGCAGAGCATGTACGTGTTGAATCAGGGGTGAACGCCCCTGAAATACTGCGCATACCAGCGACCATCGAGCAGTTGCCAGTGACGCACATCGAGGCATCGGCTTTTGCAGGTGCGTCGCGTCTTAAACATCTTGAGTTGCCGGATTCAATTACGGTAATTGCGCCGTATGCTTTTTATGAGGCCAAGAAACTGCAAACGGTCGATATCAGCGCGACATCCACCTTGCAAGTGATCGGTGAAGGGGCCTTCTTCGCGGCGGCGTCCTTGCGGTCCATCGCGTTGCCAGCCTCGCTGAGCACACTCGGTCCGTATGCTTTTTTTGCGGCGACACAGCTTGAAACGGTGACCTTTGATCAAAGCAGTCGGCTTGACACCATCCCTGAAGGGGCCTTTTTCCAAAACCACGCCTTATCACAACTCGCGCTGCCGGCATCGGTTAAACAAATCGAAGCGTATGCTTTTTATGAAACAACTGCTTTGATGACGATCACCTTTGGCGAAGACAGCCAGCTGCACAGTATTGGTGAAGGGGCGTTCGCCTTCAGTGGCACCGCGAAAGCACTCGTGCTGCCGGCATCACTACAAGACATCGGGGCGTTTGCGTTTTTTGGCAATGAACAACTCAAGACAGTCACGATGCCAGAAACCTTAGCTATAATCGGTGAGTACGCTTTTGCGCAAAACCGGGCCTTGCTAGAAATTATCTTGCCGGCAAGCCTGCACACCATCGGTCCGTATGCTTTCATGGAAACCGACGCCCTCACAGCGGTGCACTTTCCCATTGACAGTGCGCTCACAACGTTGCCAGAAGGGCTGTTTTATGAGGCGAAGCAGCTTGAAAACGTCCACTTTCCAGCATCGCTACAAGAGATCGGTGCGTTCAGTTTTTACCAGACACGCCGACTTGAAGCGGTGACCTTGCCAAACACACTGACCACCATCGGTCCGTACGCTTTCGCAAGCAGCGGTCTGCTTGATTTGGTTATACCGGCGACCGTCTCTAATCTTGGTGCGTATGCTTTTTTACAGGCAGACGCCCTGAAACACGTCGTATTTATGCCCGGAAGCAGTGTGCCCACGCTTGAAGAGGGCGTCTTTTCATCGGCCAGTGCCTTAGAGTCGATTAGTTTGCCAGAAAGTCTCATCCGAATCGGTGACTATGCATTCTATGAAACGCCACAACTCATAGCGGTGTCTTTACCCGAGAGTGTCCGTGAAATCGGTGACTTCGCCATGGCCCGTAGCGGTTTGCAAGGACTTGAACTGCCCGATGCCGTCGCAACACTCGGTGACTATGCCTTTTGGGAAACCGTCGCCCTTGAACACGTCACCTTCACCGCTACCGCACAGTTAAGAAGCATGGGAGAAGGGGTGTTTTCCCAAGCAACTTCTTTAAAGGCATTCACCGTACCTGAAACCGTAGAAACCATTGGACCGTACGCCTTTTACGGTGCCACGGCACTTGAAACGATTACATTCTTTGAAAACGCCCGGCTCACGCATCTGCCTGAAGGGATGTTTTATCAAGCGACCGCTCTCACCGCGGTGCATGTACCACAAGCCGTTGAAGTCATTAGAGCCCATGCGTTTTATGAAAGCAGTGCACTCAATACCGTGACGTTTGCGTCGGGTTCTTTGCTTAAAATCATCGAAGAAGATGCCTTTTCCGGCACCGCATTGACTGGTGCACTGACGTTACCGGCGCAACTTGTGGCGATTCATGATTATGCGTTTGTCAACGTGATAAACCTGACATCGATACACATTGAAAGCGAACAGCTTGAACAAATCGGTAAAATGGCTTTTTCCGGTCTACACAACCTCGAAAGTATCCGTCTGCCCGCTTCACTAAAGGGACTTGGTGACTTCGCCTTCATGGATACGCCGAACCTTGAAACGATTTACTTATCATCCAATGTCCTTGACGTGGGTTATTGGGCGTTCAAGGATTCAGGCGTTACCATCTTGACCGGCCACGCAACGCCCCCACCTTCGTGGCATCCTGACTTCAACCCCGATCAACGCCCCATCATCTTCAATGTTGATGAGTCAGAATAAAAGCCCATGCAAAAAGGCGACCGCAGTCGCCTTTTTGTTTGGGAAGGAGAGGGTGCCAGAAGCTTTAAGGACGACGGTCCTGAGCTTGTTGGCGGCGTTCTTCAATACGTTCTTCGTAAGCCGCTCTATGGGCTTCGGCTTGTTCTCTGAATGCTTCACGGATGGCGGAGTAATCGGGGATGTCGACACCGTTTTCCTCAAGGAGGGCACGATGCGCTTCAAGACGTTCCCGAACATTTTCTTTCATCTCTTCACGGACAGCTTTGGCTTCTTCCTGTCTTGCGGCACGGAATGTTGCCATGCGGGCGTCGTGAGAACCATGGATGATGGCCATGATGTCTTTCATGTCCATTTCTAGGGCTTCTTCATAAGTCAGTTCGCCATCGATTTCAACGGCAGTCTGCAAAATCCGCAGGCGGCCAATGCCGATGTCATACTGTTCAGCCAGTTCAAGCAGTGCTTCATCAAGGGTGCCGATGATGACTGCAGCACCGATGCCATGGGCTCTAAACTCTGCTTCGGCCCGCTCACGCAGACGTTTGGCAAACTCAGGCATGCCTTCATCGTTTTCATCGAGATCGTCATCGTCTTCGGTGGTGATGAAGATGGCGTTGTTTTCCGCATCGACATCGATATAGCCCGCTTCTATGGCCGCATCGATGAACAAGGCAAGGGCTTCTTCGGCCGTCAAACCGACAAAGTCAAGTTCGGCAGCAACGATTTCGGCATCTTCATTGTTCAAAACAAAGCTGACAATGATTTCATCCTCGTCGATTACGAAGAGAATAGAAGGGTTGATATCGACGCTGAAAGCGGATAGGGTAATATCTTCTTGTGCGTCGCTAGTACAGGCCGCAAATGAAACAAGGAATACAGCCGTAAGCATTAAAGCAAGAAATTTTTTCATGATTGAAACCTCCTAATAATTTTTGGTTGCACCTCTTAAACAAACGAAGTGGCAGGTTTATTGGTAAAAGTGTTTTTTATTTTCCCGGGTCAACCCGAATGGCCGGGCAGATCTGGTGGGCCGGGTGTGTCGGGTCGTTTGGGCACATCCGGACGATTGGGGAAATCGTCACCGTCAAAAGGGTGTTTGGGTCCTTGTTGGGCGTCATCACCTAGCAGTTCGCGCAACTCACGGATTGAGAGGGTGATTAGATCGTCCATTTCAAGGTCTTCATGTTGGCGCAAGATGGTGCCAATCAGTCTGGCATGCATGATGCTCAGCCCGTAGTGGGCCATGACATCGAGTTCAATCGATGTCGGCCGACCAGCCATACCGCGCATCATGTCGAGATCTGGCATTCGTGTTTCGAGAATGGCGCGGACAGTCGCCTCGATTTGCTTGAGTTGTTCTTCGACATGTTTCGGCCGGTTGCCGGTCACATCGTAAAGCAAACCGGATTGTCCAGGTATCAGATAGCCTTGCGCTTCGGCCCCGAGGATGAAGGCTTCAAAGCCTTGTTCAAAGGTTAACCCTTCAAGTGACTCGATGCTGGAAAGCAATGTTTCGGCATCGTCATTCAAGGCGTCGACGGATAAGATAATCTGTCGACTTGATAAAGTCATTGAAAGACTTGGGTTGATGGCAAGGTGGACCGTGGTGGTCGGTGCAGCAGGCCAAGCGAACAAACCGATGAGTAAGGTGGCGAGGATGGCGGCCATCACGGTGAAGCGCACAAGCAGCGGTTTGGTGAAACGCGCGGGGCTTTTGATGTCTTGCATGGCCTGTGCGCGCTCGATATGGGCGGCATAGACGGGTGAGGCTTTGACACGCATCCTAACATCAGGTGTGTCATGGCGCGCGAGGGCACGTAGTTTATTTTTCATCGGGGAAACCTCCTTGTTTCCGTAACTTCTTAATCGCCTGGCGGTATTTCCAAAGAACGGTACCAAGCGGCATGCCGAGGTGTTCGGCAATGACACGGTGTTTCTCATCGAGTAAAGCGTGGCGGATGACAATTTCCCGTTCAACCGGCTCAAGTCCATCAAGCAGTCCCTTGACTTCGTAGCGCTTTTCCGCATCGGGATACACGACGTTAAACAATGGGGCGTTGTCTTCGTAGTCGAGGGTGATCTCCCGCTTACGACGATTATAGGCGTTCAATGCCAAGTTTTTCGCCAACGTCGTCAGCCAAGCCTTGAACTCACCGCGTGCTTCATACTCAGGCAGCTTTTCAATCATCTTCATGTACGTATCCTGCATCAAATCTTCTGCAAGCATCGGGTCGCGTATGATGGTTAAAATCACATAGTAGACATCGATACGCGTTGCTTCATACAGCACATCGAAGGCGGTCTCATCGCCACGTTTGAACGCGTCAACTGTTTTTTCAAGTGTGTTTTTTCTCATGCAGTGTTCTCCCATTTATCAGGTGACATCCCTATAACAATAAACATCGAGGATTTATTGGTATAATGTGAAAAAAGTCTCATACCAGCACCGGTGTCGAGGTCATTATACTCGATGTTAGACGCCTCAACAAGCAAGACAGTCCCCACGCCTCGATGGGTCAGTCTCTTGCAAGAGACGTTTTACCGTCGTTAGGCCATGTATGAAAATCCAACGCACTACAAGAACGTTTTCATGTGGCAACGCGGGTCAAGCTTTCATATAATAGAGCCATCATCATTCACAAGGGAGCGGAACAACCATGACCAAAGCGGACATTCTCAAACAAGCCGAAGTCGAACACGTCAAGTACATCCGTTTATGTTTCACTGATATTCATGGCGTCATCAAAAATGTTGAAATACCAGTACGGAGTCTAGAAGAAGCACTCGATCACCAGATCATGTTTGATGGCTCAAGTATTGAAGGATTTGTCCGGATTCAAGAAGCGGACATGTTTTTAGTTCCCGATAAGGATACCTGGCTCATCCAAAGCTGGGAAAACCCGGCTTACGGCAAAGTCGCTCGCCTCATCTGCGATGTGCACTTGCCCGATGGCACCCCCTTTGTCGGTGACCCCCGCATCGTGCTCAAACGCAATCTTGAAGCGATGCAAGCGTTAGGGTTCAAACGGTTTCAAATTGGTGTTGAGCCGGAGTTCTTTTTGTTCAAGCTCGATGCGCTTGGTCAACCGACACAAACGTTTCACGACCAAGGGGGGTATTTCGATTTAGCCCCCGTCGATGGGGCGGAAGATTGTCGGCGTGACATTGTCTTAGAACTTGAAAAACTGGGGTTCATGATGGAAGCGTCCCATCACGAAGTCGCCCCAGGCCAACACGAGATCAACTTTGAGTTCGCCGATGCCCTCAAAGCATGCGACAGCTTGCAGACGTTCAAACTCGTCGTCAAAAACATTGCCAAACGCCATGGCCTTCACGCCACCTTCATGCCTAAGCCCATTGCGGCCATTAACGGTTCAGGCATGCACACGAACTGTTCGTTGACAGACGAGACAGGCCGCAATGCCTTTTATGACGCAGAAAAGCCGCTTTCTCTCAGTGACACGTGTCGGCACTGGATTGCGGGCATTATGCATCATGCCCGTGGCTTCACGGCCATTACCAATCCAACCGTCAATTCCTATAAACGACTCGTTCCAGGCTATGAAGCCCCATGTTATATTTCCTGGAGCGATGCCAATCGCTCCGCCTTGATTCGCATCCCAGCAAGCAAAGGTGCAAAAACCAGGACGGAAATTCGTTCTGTCGACCCCTCAAGCAATCCCTATTTGGCGATGAGCGTCTTGTTAGCGAGTGGACTTGACGGCATCCGCCGGCAACTTGAAGCCCCCGACCCTGTTTATATCAACTTGTACGAGATGACCCGTGCTGAACGGGAAGCGATGGGCATTGCAAACTTACCGGAAAACTTGAAGGATGCCTTGAAAGCCTTGCGACACGATCAGGTCGTGCAAGCGGCGCTTGGGCCCTTTGTGACAACAAAGTTTCTTGAAGCGAAGCGCCTTGAGTGGGATAGCTACCGCGCTAGCGTCAGTGAATGGGAACTGAAACGGTATTTTGAAATGATGTAAAATAAACGGACAGCCAAGTGATGCAGCAATTGGCTGTCCGTTTTTTGAGAAATAATCATGTCGCTACGCGTGCGGTATCGTGCAGTGTCTTGCATCCGTTTTGATGGCGCACTTTACCAAACAGGCGGTGCCATCTAGTCCGAGTTCAACACGTGTGCTTTTTGACTGTGGGTTTCGAGTACCTGGGTTAAGTCACGATATAACGCGTTAGGCAAGGGATGAAGAATCCTGAAGGTGAACGTAATCGGTTGGTTGCCGTGATAATCATGGCATGCGACAGGACCGATGTACACGTAATCAAGTTTTTGCCCCGCAATCACTTTTGCTTTCCGGATGAACATGTGTAATGTGATGCCACGATTTTCATGCGCACACAAAGCTTGACCAAGGGGAGAGTCTTGTGAGGTTTTGTTTTGACTTTGCCATCGCATGCGCGTTGGGCTCATGAGCTGGTCACGATACTGAAGATGTTCTGGCACGGCATCGCCTTTATGCAAATCAACAAACAAGTAGATATGCGCACCATAGCGCCATACCCCACTCCCACGAATGGAAGCGAATGATTTATCATAGTTGGTCAGCCAGCCGAGTTCGCGCATTTTGTAGCGTTGATACCGTTTTAAATAAGGATAAGGTAGCGGTGCATGGCCGAACTCTTTTTGATAGCGCAAAATACCATAGTTGAGCGTGTCAAGCACCGTGCGGTCTTGTAAGAGTGTGACATCATTTAAGCGGAGCTGATCTTTACCGTTACCGGTAATGTAGGGGAAGAGGTCTGGTTCACTTGGACCGAGTATTTGGCCGCTTAAGTACTGGAAAGTATGATGCAGTGAGGCCGCATCGATGTCGGTCATGATTTTCAAGAGTGCATGTTGTGCAGTGGCGGCATCGATTGTGCCATGTTCAATGAGATAACGGATGACAACGAACTCGTTGAGCCGCTTAATGGGGAGCTGTTTATCAAGGGATCGTAAGGTATCGCGGTGTTTTTGTGTAAGCGTAAGGACGCGATCATCTTCAACCCGCTCGATGAAAGCGCGATAACTATGCGCACTTTCAATAAAACGAATCGGGTCAGGCGCTTGTTCATGTAAGGCGTAGTCAACGAGATTTGGGATGCGGCCACCGAGATCTTGTTTAAACGCTTGATACGCTTTTTTTAAGTAAGGCATATGGTTGAAGTTGACCGATTCAAGTTGTTGTAAGATACGTTCTTTAGCAATCTCATCGAGTTGGATATGCGTGCAACCGGGGATATCGTCAAAATCATTAACGACATTGACTTTTAAGGTGTCTTTGTCAAAGTAGGGTGTGCCGGTTAAAGCGAGGCTGATTAAGAAGGCTTTTTGATGATTGCCGATAAAATCAAGCACAGTGAGAAAGTCTTTATCGACATGCTTACGCAGGCCTCTTCCGAGTTGTTGGGTGAAGATGATGGGCGATTGCGTCGGTCTTAACATCATGACGAGATTGATGGCAGGGATGTCAACCCCTTCATTGAATATATCGACCGTAAAGACACATTCTAGCGGATCAGACAGATCTTGCAGTCTTGCAATGGTCGCCATCCGCGTAGCATCATCATCTTGTCCGGTGAGTGCGCGTGCTGGGAAGCCAAAGGCGTTGAATGAGTCCGCCATGTAGCGGGCATGTTCGATGTTTGCACAAAATGCAAGACATTGGCGTTTTTCTCCCGAAAAGCCATAGTGCAACATTTTTTCGATAACGAAGTCAACACGCGCTTTAATCGACAGTTTCTCAGCGATTACATCGATGGGTGTATGATCTAGATCCAGTGCTTCGCTGATGACGTCGGTGATGCCGAAGTAATGAAAGGGAATGACGAGTGCGTGCTCTAAAGCATCGCGCAAGCGGATTTCAAGTGCAATCGTATGATTGAAGAGTGCGAAGATGTTGCCGCCGTCAGACCGTTCTGGTGTAGCGGTCATCCCGAGTAAAAATCCAGGTGTAAAATATTCAAGCAAGGTTCGATAAGAAGGGCTGTAAGCCCGGTGGGCTTCATCGGCAATCATGTAATCAAACGCATCGCGTGGGAGCGTTTGATACAGTTTATTTTGATAGAGTGAGGGAATCATTGCAAAGTAAAAATCCCCCTCGGCTATAGGGCCTGACCCTTGAATTTTGACGAGCACTTTGTCAGGATGAACACGGGAAAACGCTTCGATAGCACCATTTAAGATGACTTCGCGATGGACAAGAAACAACACCTTTTTCGCATCAAACTGTAAGACATCAAAGGCCGATAAGAACGTTTTCCCTGTTCCCGTAGCGGCGATAATCAGGGCTTTATCTTGTGCGTTTTGCCGCAAGGCATCCAGGCTTTCTAGACCATCGAGTTGCATTTGGTTTGGTTTGACTTCAAGCTGATAGGTGAAGGCATCGTGTTCTTGTTCAACATAGTGTTTGATGGTACTTAAAAAGGCGGTATATTGCTCGATAAAATGGTCATTTAATGGCGCGGTCATGTTCCACAAGTCATCAAACGCCTTTAAAACCGCTACCGTAAAGTGATCGGTCTTGCCTTTTGATACATAACGGACGTTCCATTCAACATTGGTTTTTAGCGCCGATTGGGTGAGGTTTGCCGATCCGATGATGACTTTGTAATAATCTGTGTACTCGAAAATATACCCTTTTGTGTGAAAGCCTTGGTGGTTTGAAGCTGGATAAATACGGGTGTCAATGTGCTTTAATGCGTTAAGTTTTTGCAAGGACTTCACATCGGTAAAATGTAAGTAAGTTGACGTGATAATTTGCCCTTTTATGGACGTATTTTCCACTGCCTTGAGCGCATCGAGTAGAAGCTGTAAACCAGAATAGTTGATGAAAGCGACAGAAAAGTAAAACCGTTCACAGTGCATAAGGCTCGTGGTCAATTCATGAAAAAAAGACGGCTTACTTTGGTTTGACACCAAACCCATAGCGACGTCTACTTCAGGAACAAACATCCCATCTTCCCCCTTCCCTTACCCCTTCATGAGCGCTTTGACAATCGGTAGATCTGCAGCGGCCCAGTCAAGTGACATGAGCGCTGATTTGGGTAACCATAGCGCGTTTGGATGTTCGTGTAATGTGATTGATCCACGTTTAATGCGTGCATGATAAGCATGCATGGTGAGATGAAATGTTTGGTATTGATGCTGCACAGTTTGGATCCACGAAAGCACTTCAATCTCAACAGAAAGCTCCTCTTTGAGTTCACGGATTAAGGCTTCTTGATCGGTTTCACCGGGTTCGATTTTACCCCCAGGAAACTCCCACTTAAGCGCTAACTCACCGACATTTTTGCGCTGCGCACAAAAAATAGCATGGGCATCGTTGCTTAATACCGCTGCGACCACTTCAATCTGTTTCATCAAACACCCCTTAAAAACAATTACTATTATGATACCATGCGCGGTGAAGAAAAGAAAGATCGTAAGAAGCGTTTGCATGAGATGTCTGGGTGTGTATAGGCAATACAGGTTTTCTTTACCCATGGGCATATTTTTTCTCGACCGATTATCATGTTATATGGTATGATAAACGTAACACCATCAGAAGATAGAAGCCGTTTGATGAGGAGGTCACACGATGCGCAAACCATGGCTCGCTCTAAAGGGTCACGTCAATATACTTAAATTGACGGTTTTTGCCGTGGTGCTTGCCTGGCTGTTATCGCAAGCGGTGCTTTGGCTTGAAAAGACCCAAGCGGCATCGACGCCTTTGATGTTTGTGTTATTGTATGGACTGGTTGTGCTGCAGCTTGTTGTTGTGACCATACAAGATATGGTAGGCCTCATTGCCTACATCAAACAGTTTTTAGTGAAATTAAGGATCGACCGGCCACCCTTGCGGTTACCGCGTCACCTTTTCAGCCGCTTTTTTCATGCTTTAGATCAAGTTTGCCTGTGTCAATCACACCAACAACTCGGCATCATGCGTTGTTGAACCTTTCGGTTTTTTCTCATGCTTCAACCATAAAAAACTGAAAGGATGTATTTCATATGTTAAACGACTTTGTGAAACGATACAAAGTTTCTTTGACAATGAGACAAGCCCATCCTTTAACGATGCGCTTGTCTTTTTTGCTTAGAACTTTAGGAATGGTTAGTTTGTGGTTAGGGGTCGGCCTGTTAGTCGGCGCACTCAGTGGTACGCTCAGTTCGTTCAATTACCTATTCTTATGGATGCAAGTCACGTTTACTGTGACGTTGCTTGTGATGATCCACCGCAAGGCAACAGGGATGGCTAAGGCAGCCGACGCGCCAACGGTGGTTCGGGATGTGTTGTTTGTAGAAGGCAGTTATGGTCTGGCGCGGTGGTATCTATCTACGGTGCTTGTGTACGCTTTGTTTTTCCCTGTCGTTGGGCACGTGTTGGTGCTGATACTGTTACTCGTGTTGTCGCTTTTAACAAGCGGTGTTTGGTTGGCGATGAGCTGGAAAGAAGATCGGCGATTGATGCGTGAAACGGTGGTGCTTGCAGGGGTCTTGACGCTGATACACTTGGCGCTTTTGGTGCTCATGCCGATTCGTTCACTCACCCTCAACTACTTGGTGAGTGCAACGGTGATGGCCATCATGGTGCTCACTTTAGAAAACGCCCATCAGCCGCTCTATGGTGAGACGGTGAAGATGCGTCGATATGTCAGGTTTGCGTTACCGGCTCTTTTGGTAATCGTTGCACTGTTTGGGTTGAGTGGCCGGGTACGGTTGATGACCTGGTTTGCGACAGAACTCAATGTAGCAGAACGCATCGTGCTTGAGCATCATTCCGTCAACAACCCCCATATTCGTCGCAGCGAATCCTTGATTTATCCGGATGGTGAAAGGATTTTGATGATCGAGTATGAGGTCATAGAGAGTACGGCTAGACGATCATTTGTCCAAGTCTATGACCGAAGCGGCAACCACATAAAAATGGTGGAATTTCCAGAACTCGGTCCGACTGTCGTGCTGTCTAACACCGGCCTTTACATCCAGGTGAACCGCCATCCCGAATGTTTCTTGCTTGAACCGTGTGACGTCGAAGACATCAGTTTGAGGGCCCATCACCTTTACCGACTCGACGAGAGCCATAACTTTGAGTTGATCGTCGTTGAGGCGCTGATTGGGCCAATCAGCTATGTGGTCGAAGAGGGTGACACGATTCGGTTGTTTACCGGCGATCACATCGGGGTCTATGATCGTGTCACGCAATCACTTAACTGGCAGTCGCTGGATGCGCTCGCGCCGTTTCGCTATCAAGATGCCGTTCGGTATTTTTGGCTTGAAGCAAACGGCAAGGTCCATACGAACATGATGCCCCCCTCAAGTCAAGTGAATCAACCGCGTGCCTTGCCCTTTTTTACAGGATCGGTCCTTGGTTATCACGACGGCTATGTTGTGGGTTACAAGGGGGACCCGAATGATCTGGATATTTGGTTGCTTGACTTGTATGAAGAAACAGCTTTAGCCGTGCCGAACCTTCCCTTTGTCCCGTTTGTATTTTGGGTGGATCAACACCGTCTCATTACGATGACGAGCGGTACGCTTGGCTTTCAGCGACCGACGATGACATCGATTCCCATACCGGGGGCTAGACCGATTGAGTTGCCTTATGATTTCAGGCTTAATTTTAGTTTAACCCGTGAAGGTGTGTTCACAGTCTTGATGGATGATGAACGTACGATCATGGCGCGACTTGCGCCTGAACAACGCATCACGATTGTCATGCGGCAAGAGAAACTGGGTGTGCTAATCGATGAGCCAGTCGCGCTGATTGGACTTTTGGCTGGGTTCGTGTATCCGGCGTTGCTTAAAAAGCGTTGGTCACAGGTCATGGGCGAAAATGCTTGACTTGGCGCATATAAAGGTCAAGGGTTTTCAGTTTTTCCAATAAACTGACACGTTCGATTGTTATAGACGTGGAGGTTTGATACCATGCCTAAACACCCGCACACCTATACCCGGCTGATGCTCGGTTTTGGTCTTGCAACGGTGCTTTTTGCGCTGTTACCTATTTTACGTTTCGATGACGTCTCTTATCGCGGCTATACCCTCATTTTTGGCCGCACGCTCATCGATATCAGTCCATTTGGACTGGATACGATTGCTGCGGCTAGACTGCCGTTTTCCGGTGCGGCACTGGGGGCGTTTGTTTTGCCGTTACTTGGTGGGTTGATTATCCTTGTGCATCGCCAGTTGGCGATGGTTTCACTGGCGTGTTTTCTTGTGGGTCTCTTTTTGCAGTGGTCACTCACTGAACAGGTGCAAATCGCCTACACCTTGTTTGGCACAGAACGCACCATGCATGTCGATTGGATCCGTATGGGCGGTCTTTATGGCGCCATGCTCATGACGTTGTTCGGTGGTATCACCAGTATGTTACTTGCGATGAAATCATAAATAAATACAGAAGGAGAGATGTAGATGTCTTGGCTTGTTTGGATTATCTTTGGTTTACTTGTCGGTTATATTGCCAACCGGATTATGGGTCGGCGACGCGGTTTACTTCGCAACATGATCATCGGCTTGCTCGGTGCTGTGCTTGGCGGTTGGTTGGCCTCACTTGCGGGTATCGGCTCAGTGACAGCGTTCACCATTGAAGGATTTTTAATTGCAATCGGTGGCGCCGTGCTGTTGATTTGGTTGCTTCGAAGGCTTTAGAGGATAGTATCACATCAAAAAGCAACACCCCTTGTGTGAGGGTGCGTTGCTTTTTTGTATTAAGAAAGCACTACATAAGCTCGATGGTTGTGCGAAGAGCGTCCATGAAGGTGTCGATGTCGTCTTGGCGGATGTCATGGTGACAAACAAGACGCATGGTATCGCCTTTATAGGCACCAAGGTGGATGCCTTGCTCAAGAAGGGCCTGATGGAGTTTCACCCGGTCATAGGTGGTTTTCACAAACACCATGTTGATGTCTAAGGCATCAAAGTCGACCGTAAACCCAGGAAGCGTCGACAGTTGCTTAGCGAGATAGCGGGCGTTTTGATGGTCGGTTTCAAGTCGGGTAATCATCGTTTTAAGGGCAAGCAATCCCGCGGCACCGAGAACACCCGCCTGACGCATGCCACCGCCGAGCATCTTGCGGTATTTGCGCGCCCGGTGAATGAAGGCGCAAGACCCCACAAGCAGACTGCCAACCGGCGCAGAGAGCCCCTTTGAAAGACAAAACATCACCGAATCAGCATACTGGGCGATGGCTTTTGGGGAACAGTTCAGGTGTGTCGCGGCGTTGAACAGTCGTGCTCCGTCAAGATGGACAGGGATCGTGTGTGTCGTGGCGAGATGGTAGATGGCTTGCATCGCATCAAGCGGTATGACAACCCCTGTGCCGTGGGCATTTTCAAGACAGATCAAACCGGTTTTCGGATGATGGATGTCATCGCGGCGGATCCCTTTTTCGATGGCATCTAATGGTAAAATACCCCGCTGTTCTTCAATCAGGTGGAAACTGACCGCCGACAAAACTGCCGCGGCACCGACTTCATAATTTTTGATGTGTGAGCGTGAACCGACGATGATTTCATCGCCACGCGCTGTGTGGGCCATGATGGCCAGTTGGTTGCCCATCGTACCGCTTGGCACAAAGAGGGCCGCTTCTTTATCAAGCATACGGGCGGCGGTGTCTTCGAGCGTTTTTAAGGTGGGATCTTCTTCATAGACATCATCCCCGACGACGGCCTGGTACATAGCCTCGCGCATGGCGGGTGTCGGTTGGGTAAGGGTGTCGCTACGGAAATCAATCATGGGAACACTCCAGTGTGTGACATAGTATGGTTTCATTATACCTAATGGTGGGCAAAAGAAAACAATGAGTTTGCGAGAAATTGTGGTATAATAACGCCGGTGATTCTATGAACCGATTTGTACCGATGAGCCGGCAAGAGATGCAGGCTGCAGGTTTTGAGCAAGCTGATTTTATCATCGTGAGTGGGGATGCGTATGTCGACCATCCCTCTTTTGGTCATGCGCTGATTGCGCGGACGTTAGAACGCTTCAACTACAAAGTGGCGATCATCGCCCAACCCGACATGGACAAGGATGACGAGTTTCTCGCCCTTGGGAAACCGCGGCTTGGCTTTATGGTCACAGCGGGTAATATCGATTCAATGGTCAACCATTATACGGTGGCGAAGAAACGCCGTCGTCAGGATGCGTATACCGAAGGTGGCATGAACACCCGCCGTCCCGACCGGGCGACGATCCGCTACTGCAAGAAAGTGCGGGCCTTGTTTGGTGATGTGCCCATCATCATCGGGGGCATTGAAGCGTCCTTGCGCCGCTTAGCGCACTACGATTACTGGGATGATGCCATCAGACGGTCGATTCTCCTAGATTCGGGTGCCGACCTGCTGGTGTATGGCATGGCGGAAAAGACGGTCATTGCCGTCGCAGAAGCGCTGGAGAGTGGTCTTGATATCCGCGATCTCATCTTTTTGAACAACACCGTCTGGAAGACGAAGAAACCCAACTATCTCCCGCAAGACGCCATCCATCTCCCTGATTTCGACGCCATTTTGGAAGACAAGCAGGCGTTTGTGGCAAGTTTTCAGATGCAGTACAAACAGGCGCATCTTAAAGACGCTCTGGCGCTTGTTGAGCGGTATACACGCCATTACGTGATCCAAAACCCCCGTGAAGAACCGTTGCAACAGTCGGAGATGGACGACATTTACGATTTACCGTTTCAGCGTGTTCCGCACCCACGTTACACGGCGCCGATTCCCGCCCTTGAAGAAGTGCGCTTCAGCCTGACCGCCAATCGCGGTTGTTTTGGTGGTTGTAACTTTTGTGCTTTGACATTTCACCAAGGTAAAGTTATCCAGTCACGGACTAAGGCATCCTTGCTTAAGGAAGCAGAAAGACTGACCGATGATCCTGATTTCAAAGGGTATATCCATGACGTCGGCGGCCCGACGGCCAACTTTTACCGGCCCAGCTGCGCCAAACAGTTGAAGCATGGGGTGTGTCACCATAAGGCGTGCATCGGTTTTGAACCCTGTGACGCGCTTGAGGTCGACCACCGTGACTATTTAGATATCCTCCGGGCGCTTCGAGCGTTGCCGAAGGTCAAAAAAGTGTTCGTCCGTTCGGGTGTACGCTATGATTATGTATTGTATGACAAAGACCCGAGCTTTTTTGAAGAACTGGTCGAGCACCATATTTCCGGTCAACTCAAAATCGCCCCTGAACATGTCGATGATGCCGTACTAAAGGTCATGGGCAAACCGTCGAGCATCCTTTATGAACGGTTCGTCAAGCGTTACAAGCAGCTGAACGAGCGGTTTGGTAAAAACCAGTTCATCGTCCCTTATCTCATGTCATCGCATCCCGGTTCAACGCTTGATAGTGCGATACAGCTTGCTGTTTATCTCAAGAAGAACCATCAGCGTGTCGAGCAGGTTCAAGATTTTTACCCCACCCCGGGTACCGCTTCGACATGCATGTACCATACCGGCATCAATCCCTTTACCAATGCAGTGGTCCACGTCCCTAAATCCGCCCGTGAGAAAGCGATGCAGCGGGCGCTGATTCAGTATAGCGACCCGAAGAACCATCGACTTGTCAAAGAAGCACTCTACAAGGCGGGTCGTCAGGATTTGATTGGACACGGTCCACATTGCCTCATTCGACCTTAGACAGGCGACAACTAAAACCGTTTTCACCAAACATTCGATTGCATCATGGCAGTGAATGGTGTACACTGTCTTTGGATTTGTTTGAAATTCAAAGCAAATGGGGGAAGCCCATGAAAACATTCCTCTTTCTATTGGCAAGTTTTTTTGTCATGATGGTGATGGGAACCGTCTATACTTGGAGTGTGTTCCGAGTTGAAGTCGAATCGGTGTATCAGGCGTCGGCCTTGCAAAGCGGGCTGCCGTACATGGCATCGCTGTTTTTTTATGCCATTGCGATGATGGTGACTGGTCGGGTGCTGAACATGGGCAACACCCGAAAAATAGCGGCAGTGGGTGCGCTATTGATTGCGGTTGGTTGGTTGCTTGCTGCGCAGTCTTCCTCTTTGCTTGCCTTGACACTCAGCTATGGCGTCTTGATCGGTGTGGGTGTTGGGATGGTCTATGGGATTCCGGTCTTTCTCGTCAACCGGCGCTATGAAAAAAGTGGATTGTACGCGGGCATCATTTTGTCGGGCTTTGGCGCGTCACCGCTGGTGACGGCGCCGCTTGTGCACCGGTTGATTGTCGCGCATGGTTTGATGCAAACCTTTCTATTTATGGGCGCGGTGAGTCTTGTCGTGCTCATACCGCTTTGTTTGTTGTTTAAGGGGAAAGCAGCAGGGGTCAACCCGCTCGATCAAGCGGTCGCAAAGGCCGCGACACCCGGTATCTTTCCGCTGCTTTATGCGATCTTTTTAATCGGGACGACCATCGGCTTGATGATGATTGGACTTTCATACCGAATCGGTGTCGTCAACTATGGTTTCGATGTCCGACGTGTCGCACTCTCCCTTTCATTTTTCGCCGTCCTCAACGGGATCGCTCGACCACTTTTTGGCTTGTTAGTCGATAAAAAAGGCTTTTTGTTTGCGAGCGGACTCAACGGACTGTTGAGTGTGATGGCGGCGTTGTTGGCGCTTGTGAATAATGGTCAGATATTGTTGGTTTACGGTTTAAGTATGGGATTGTTCTGGTTTAGCCTCGGTGGTTGGTTGGCGATGTTGCCGGCGAGTATCAAACTGTATTTTGGCACAGGCGACTATGCGAAACGGTATGGCTTGATGTTCACCGCATACGGATTTGGGGCGATGCTTGGGACCGTGTTAAGTGGTGTGGTACTAGATGTGTTCGTCGGGACAGCGGTTCTTTATGCTTTAGTCATCGGTTTGCTAGGCATGGTTTTCATCTTGCGCAGTCATCTCAGGAAACGCTTGAAGACCGCGTGAAGTAGACGTTATAAACAAACAAGAGGCGCACTGTGTCACGAGGTGAGCGTGCTTGAACAAAAGGCCCTGACATGCAGGGCCTTTTGTATGGAATGTGGTTGAAAGATTAGAGTACTTTAAGCAAGTTGACCATTTCAATTGCGGTCATCGCAGCGTCGAAGCCTTTGTTGCCGGCTTTTGTGCCGGCCCGTTCAATCGCTTGTTCAATCGTGTCGGTCGTCAACACGCCAAACACGACGGGAACACCCGATTCAAGCGAAACTTGAGCAATGCCTTTGGTCACTTCGCTGGCCACATAATCAAAATGCGGCGTGCTGCCCCGAATCACGGCACCAAGACAAATGACGGCGTCATAGCGTTTGGTGTTTGCCGCATGCTTGGCGATGAGCGGGATTTCAAATGCACCGGGTACCCAGGTGATGTCGATGGCATCGGGACTTGCACCATGACGAATCAGGGCGTCTTTGGCGCCTTCGAGAAGTTTGCTGCCAATCAGTTCATTGAACCGACCGACGATGAGATTGAATGACAGTGTTTCTGCAGATAGATGGCCTTCATAAATTTTCATTGGAATCCTCCTTGAATGTGAGCCAATGGCCCATTTTATCTTTTTTGGTTTTCATGTAACGATCACTGCGTTCGTGATGATTGGTCTGAATCGGCACCCGTTCGACAATTTCTAGACCATGACCGTCAAGTCCGACGATTTTGGTTGGGTTGTTGGTCATCAAGCGGATTTTCCGGATGCCTAGATGACGAAGGACTTGCGCACCGACACCGTAGTCGCGCATGTCTTCAGGGAATCCGAGGGCGAGGTTGGCTTCCACCGTGTCCATGCCGCCATCTTGTAGTGCATACGCACGTATTTTGTTGATCAGTCCGATGCCGCGGCCTTCTTGACGCATGTAAAGCAGGACACCACTGCCTTCTTTTTCGATCATGCCAAGCGCCGCTTGGAGCTGATCGCCACAATCACAGCGTGTTGAGCCGAGCGCATCACCGGTCAGACATTCGGAATGGACCCGAACAAGCACCGGTGTGTCGTGCTGGATGGTCCCTTTGACTAGGGCGACGTGGTGTTCACCGTTTAAGGCGTTTTCAAAGCCGACCATTCTAAAAGTACCGTGCATCGTGGGTAAGACGGCTTCAGCGGCCTGTTTGACAAAGCCGTCGCTTTGGTGGCGATAGCGGATCAAGTCGGCGATGGTAATCAGCTTCAAGTTGTGTTTTTTCGTGTAGGTCATTAAATCATCGAGTCGAGCCATCGTGCCGTCTTCATTCATGATTTCACAAATGACACCAGCGGGTTTCAGCCCGGCGAGCCGGGCGAGATCGACGGCGGCTTCAGTATGGCCGGCGCGTTTTAAGACGCCGCCTTCTCTAGCAATCAATGGGAAGATGTGGCCGGGTTTTTTGAAATCGGCTGGGGCCGCGTTGTCATCGAGTGTTTTAAGAATCGAATGGCTGCGCTCATGCGCCGAGATGCCGGTTGTCGATTCGATGGCATCGATCGATTCGGTGAAGGCTGTGTTGTAGGTGTCGGTATTGTCTTGCACCATCGGCTGAAAGCCGAGGTGCTTAGCTCGCGCAGCTTCCATCGGCAGGCAAATCAGACCCCGGCCGTGGGTGGCCATGAAGTTGACGACTTCGGGCGTGGCATGTTCCGCAGCAACAAGCAAGTCCCCCTCGTTTTCCCGGTCCTCATCGTCGACGACAACAATCATCTTGCCTTGTTTCAAGTCTTCGATGGCGGCTTCAATTGTATCGAACATGGTTTTCACTCCTTCATTAAAATCCGTGTTTTTTAAGCGAATCAAGCAGCGTGCTGTGAGTTGTCTGCTTGCTGAGTAACTTGTCGACATACTTGCCAATCAGGTCGCATTCCACATTGACACTGTCCCCGATGGGCTTTTCAAGGAGCGTCGTCTCAGCACCCGTATGCGGAATAATCGAAACCGAGAAGGTCCGTTCTGTGACAGCGAGCAAAGTCAAACTGATGCCGTCGATGGCGATGCTTCCCTTCTCAACCATCAGACGCGTCAAACTCGGGTCGGTCGCAAACGTCAAAACTTCAGCCACATCCTGTTTGATTTTCTTTTTCAAGAGGGCGGTTCCATCGATGTGGCCACTGAGCAGATGGCCCCCAAGTCGTGTGTTTAAGGTCAGGGCCCGTTCAAGATTGACCCGTTCACCCATCGACACGTGTTTTAGGTGCGTACGATTGAGGGTTTCGTTCATGATGTCGGCTTGATAATAGTCGCGACCCAGCGCAGTAACAGTGAGACAGACACCGTTGGTTGCGATGCTATCCCCGATACGGGTGCCTTCAAGCACCGTATGGGCCTCGACAGTCAAGACGGCGCTTTGCGGCCCTTTACGCAAGGCGCGTACGCGGCCGACTTCTTCAATGATGCCGGTAAACATGTGACTCACTCCTTTTTGACCGTATAGATGAGACATAGATCGTCGTCATAGTGTTCGATGCGCTGTAGTGACAGCGGCCAGGCTGACTCGACGTGCGTTACCCCTTCACCTTCAACAGGTGTTGGCGCGTTGGCACCACCGAAAATCTTTGGGGCGATGAACAGATGCAGTGCATCGACAAGGCCAGCGGTGAACATGGCATGGTTGAGCGTACCACCGCCTTCAAGCAGGATGCTGTTGATGCCTGAGGCACCCATGTGGGTGAGGGCCGCCAGCACATCGACCTCACCCGCCTGCGCATCAAAGGTATGGACAACGACACCGTGCGCTTTGAGTTGGTTGATTTTCTCAAGGGGTGCCGCATGGGTTGTCATCACCCAGGTGGGCACGGTTTGAGCGGTTGCAACAACCAAGGCGTCAAGCGGTATGTCAAGCCGGCTGTCAAGCACCACGCGAATCGGTTGACGCACGGTGCCTTCAAGATGGCGTACCGTCAAGGCGGGATTATCGTGCATCACCGTCTTGACACCGACCATGATGGCCATCATCTCATGGCGAAGCTGGTGCACATGTTCGCGGGCTTTTGGTCCGGTTATCCAGCGTGATTGCCGGGTCTTTGTGGCGATTTTACCATCGGCCGTCATGGCCGTTTTCATCACAACGTAAGGTAAACCGGTTGTGATGTGTTTGAAAAATGCGCGGTTTAAGGTTTTGTTTTCGTCATCGAGTAGACCGGTCTTTACCGTGATGCCTGCTTGTTTTAGCATTGTCATGCCACGGCCGGAAACGAGTGGGTTCGGGTCGATGCTGCCGATGACGACGCGGGCGATCTGTTTGTCGATTATGCGTGTTGCGCAAGGTGGGGTCTTGCCGGTGTGTGCACACGGTTCGAGGGTCACATAAAGCGTCGCTCCAGCGACAGATTCGGTGGCGTTTTCAAAGGCACGCACTTCAGCATGCGCTTCTCCATAACAGGCATGGTAGCCTTCACCGATGATGCGTCCGTCTTTCACCAAGACGGCGCCAACCAGTGGATTGGGGTCGACATGCCCGCGACCTTGTTTTGCAAGCACCAAGGCGCGTTTCATAAACATTTCATCCATCGTCAAGCTCCTTTCAACACAAAAAAATGCCCCATGACACAGTCATCAGGGCATAGGACTGACAAAGAACACGCAAAAAGCGTCGCGTTCATCTTCTTCCATCCAGACTTTACTGTCGGTGTGGGAGTTACACCCACTCTGCTTGCGCTCGCGGACTTTACCGCCGGTCGGGAATTGCACCCTGCCCTGAAGATGATCAATACACCCATAGTGTAGCATGCACCGAGCCGTATTACAAGTGAAACCATACAGGAGATAGTGTGAAAATTGGGAGTTCATAAATCGACGGTATCAGAACGATCATCCTGCAGTATAATAAGTGAGAAGCCGTGTAACGGCCAACCGATGAGAGTGAGGACCGTCTTAATGTTTGAACGTGATGCCTTAAAGCCGATTGAAAGATTGATTACTGCTTGGGATGCCTCCGGCGTCCTGCATGTTTATGATGCATCGACGTGTCATGTGCAACACGTCTTTGGCTACGCAGATAGAAACCGTCATGTCAACACCTCGAACACACCCAGTTACCTTTTGTCGGTGCGAAGCCGTTTTTTGCAAGGGCTCGCCATCATGCAGCTCGTTGAGGCGGGTCAACTTGACCTCGATGCCCCCATCGGACCGCTCTTGCCTGAGTATCCGCCCGCCGCTCAGGTCACCATCCGGCAATTGTTGTTGCATGAATCCGGTATTAAAGATTATTTCTATGGCCACATCATGCTTAACCTGAGCGCCTCAGCGTCTCACCAGATGCTTGATGACAACCGCCGTTATGTACTCGAAAGTCAACTGTTTTATCAATCGATGCCCTGGCATGAGATGATCGACACACTCGGTGAGACGCTCTTGTTCAAACCCGGAACCCAAGATTACTGGAGTGCGACAAACAGTGTGATCCTCGAGAGGCTTATTGAACAAACGAGCGGCTTGTCGATACAAACGTATCTAGAAACACGCATTTTCGCGCCGCTTGGTCTTGAGGAAACGATCCTCGGCCATCAAGCGAATACGGTCTCCTACGTGTGCATGCGCGATATCCATCTTCTTGAAGCAAGGTATGAAGGGGATACATCGCTTGTATACACGACCACACCCGCTGATATCGCGAAGCTGATGCATGGACTGAGAACGAAAGCATTACTGTCTAGCAAAAGCTGGCAAGATGGACTGAAACCCAATGCCCATGGTGCGGCGATCTTGTGTGATTATCGCAATGGCTTTGAGTATTATGAGTCGATGGTACTAGGCTATGAAATCGGCCTGTTTGTCGATGCAGCCTCACAGTGCGCCTTTTTTCACATGAGCAACGAAGGCAGTATCTTCAGGTTGCAAGCAGGCGAATGGACCCACTTTCTTCACCAAATCAGGTGCCACATTGAAGCGTACATTACAAAACCCAGGCAGACCGTACTTGAACCATATCACGAGCGAAATGCCTGGGATGCGATGCATTTACGCATGGCAAAAGATCAAGAAGAGTTTGTCATCGATGCGAAGACATCGCTTTGTTGGGCATTGTCCGAACCAAAAGATAAGCGTCCGTATGTTTTGATGGAAGGCATGCGGTCGGTCGGTCTGATGATTTTGGCCATCGATCAAGACAAAGACATTTATAAAATCGACATCTTGATTGTGGATGCCCGCTACCAAAATCGTGGTTTCGGCAAAATCATGTTACAAAAAGGTCTTGACATCCTCAAAGATGCCGGCGCGAAACAGTTTGACATCATCGTCAACCGGTTCAACACCCCAGCTTACCGTATGTATCGGTCACTCGGGTTTGAAGAGACCGGTATTTACGAAGGCGGCGTCCGCCTGTCAAAGCCCTTGTAGTCTTTTGGGCGGTAACATTCGTCACTATTTTGCGCGATTAAGACAAAACATTGGCTTTTTCTGTAAAAGGTGGTATAATACTAAAGTTCGACTATACGATGAAACCACACCGGATCGAGAATTTCCCGAAACGTTGCATCGAATTGCAACGTTTTTGTTTTGCCCGACCGTAATATAAAGGAGACCCTATGAATTTTACCCAACTGAACTTGCACCACACCTTGCTCAAAACCTTAATTAAACAAGGTTATGAGACCCCAACCCCCATCCAAACTGAAGCCATTCCCCATATCCTGAATGGCCGCGATGTTCTTGGCAGTGCCCAAACAGGTACCGGCAAGACGGCCGCTTTTGCGTTGCCGATCATCCAACAGCTCATCCTGACAGCCATACCAGGAAAACAGCGCCATCCGCGCGCACTCGTCCTTGCACCCACGCGTGAACTCGCTTTGCAAATCCGCGACAGTTTTCGTACGTATGCCACCGGCAGTCCCATCAAGACCATCGCCATCTTTGGCGGTGCGCCCAAACGCAATCAAATCCAAAACCTCAAACGCGGCGTCGATGTCATCGTCGCCACTCCAGGACGCCTGCTCGACTTGCTCGACATGGGTGTGATGCGGCTTGATAAAATCGCACACTACGTCCTTGATGAAGCCGACCGGATGCTTGACATGGGGTTCATCCCCGATGTCATGAAAATCTCGTCACAGTTGCCAAGCAAGCGTCAAACGCTGCTCTTTTCCGCTACGTTGCCAGACAGTATCATCACACTTGTGAAACAACTGCTTGATCAGCCCATCCGCGTGAAAATCAACAGCGACAACACGACACTCGATACGATCAACCAATCGGTCTATTTCCTGAACAAATCCGACAAGCCGGCGCTGCTTACTGAGCTGCTCAAGGCAGAAGCGGTCACCTCCGCCATCGTCTTCGTAAGGACCAAGCACAGCGCCAACCGGTTGAGCAAGGCTTTGAACGCCCAAGGGCTCAATACCGATTCCATCCACGGCAACAAATCCCAGTCGCAACGGGAAAAAACCTTGCAAGCATTCAAGCAAAACAAAACCCGTATCCTGATTGCGACCGATGTCGCTTCACGCGGCCTCGATATCGATGATGTGACACACATCATCAACTACGACATGCCCGAAACGCCGGACACTTACGTCCACCGGATCGGCCGTACCGCCAGAGCGGGTAGAAGTGGTCACAGCCTGTCGTTTTGCAGCCCTGAAGAATCGCATTTGCTTAAAAGCATTCAAAGTCATATCGGCATGCGGCTGCCCATAGAAGCCAATCATCCGTTTGTCATGAGGGAAAAGACGGTCACCAAACGCCCAAAACAAGCGCAACCGTCCTTTTCAAAGCGTCACACCGCCAAGGCAAAACGGCCGGTTGAAACGCCATTTTACCACCAAACCTACAAAAAGGGCAAGGCGTCAAAACACAACGGTTCATCTCGGAAAACAGCCATGCATGCTTCCTAAGCTGACAAGTATCTAACGCATTATCCATTAAAACACCCGCTTCAGTTCAATTTGAACTGTAAGCGGGTGTTTTGATTTGACTTACTTGAAAGCAAGGAACACATCATCGGGTAAGAGGGTTGAGCCAGTGACTGTTCACACTGTCATTGGAAATGAGAAACACTGCGACGAAAACGATTTTCTCAGCTTTGGCATGTCTTCGGTTAACGCGCTGAGGATGACGTATCGATAGGACAAGCTGTCGCTTCAAACGTTTGCGACAGGTTGAAACTATTGCTGTACATGTAGAGACGGTTAGGATAAGATAAGACTGAGTATGACTTGGAGGTGGCAACCATGGTAAATCGGCATCTGTTCAAAGTTTTTGTCGTGTTCAGCATCGTACTGTTGGCGCTTCTCGCCCCGCGTTTTGGTGGGTTTATAGCGGATCAGTTCAGCTATGGACGGTTTGATCCCGATGGGGTGTTTGCTTGGCTTTACGTGCATCACATTGTACAGGCGCTCCTCATCGGCCTTTTGATGTGGTTCATCACCCGGCGAACAGGACTGCGATTTGGGTTGGGAATCGGTGAGGTAGGGATCGGGATCCGCTATGTGAAGCGTTTCGCGCTGTATTTTCTTATCTATACCGTTGTCGTTCTTAGTATCATGACAATGCTTGGCGGTGTCATGACGATGCATTTTCCCCTCACCGCGCGTAATGTGGTGGGATACCTCAGTTTTCAACTGTTTATGTCAGGGCCGAGTGAGGAACTTATTTTTCGAGCCTTTGTGATGACGCTCGGAGGTTTTTTCATCAAAACACGTTTACTTGGTGGCCGGTTGAGTGCGGTCAATCTGTTGGCCGCTTTGGTGTTTGTCGTGGCGCACATCGGTTTTTCTTTCAGTCCCTTCAGCTTGAGTTATGAGCCGATGCAACTGCTTTATTCTTTTGCCTTAGGTATCATTTACGGGGCTTGTTATGAACGGACGAAAAGTGTGTATTATCCGATGATGCTTCACAGCATCTCTAATGTTATTTCCGTGTCTGCGGTCATGGTGGTTCAGGTTTTGTTTGGGTGAGGCACACGGAAGGCGTCGTACGGCTTGAATAGGGATATATGGACTGCTGGTGCTTGCCGGTGGTCTTTTTTATGGGTGTGCACAAAAAAAACAGTGAAAAAGCAAAAGTGATGACAAATGTCACTACCGCAAAGGCTTTTTGTTTGCTAGACTTATGGCGAGGTGATTAACATGATTGTAAGAATGAATGATGTCATTAAACGTTATAACGGAGACCGCTTGGCGCTTGACTACTTGAATCTTGAAATCAAGAAAGGCGAAGTGGTCGGGCTGCTTGGACCCAATGGTGCTGGAAAGACGACAGCGATTAAAGCGATCGTTGGCTTGCTTGCAGTCGATGAAGGGACGATTTCTGTTTTTGGTGAAAAGCAAAACGGGCAGAACCGACAACTGCGCCGCCGGATTGGTCTGGTCACGCAAGATGTGACCGTTTATGAAGACTTGAGCGCGTATGAGAACTTGCGGTTTTTCGGTAAGCTGTACGGGTTGAAAGGCGAGCAGCTTAAAGCACGGATTGAAGCAGTGGCGAAACTGATTGGGCTTTCCGACCGCCTGCATGAAGCCCCGAAACGGTTTTCTGGTGGGATGAAACGTCGCCTGAATATCGGCTGTGCGCTCTTGCATGAGCCAGAGCTGATTATCATGGATGAACCGACGGTCGGTATCGATCCGCAAAGCCGTAACTACATCCTTGAGTTTGTCAAAGAACTTGCCAAACAAGCCGATACCGCGATTCTTTACACATCACACTATATCGAAGAAGTGCAGGCCATCAGTGATCGTGTCTATATCATTGACCAAGGTCATATCATCGCCCATGGCACGGTTAAGGCACTGATTGAAAAAATGCAAGGCGACCAGGTGATGGCCATCACGGTGAAACATCCTGCGAAAGCGACCGTGCTAACACTCAAGGCGATTCCTGATATCAAAGAGGTGTCCCTTGAAGGTGACACATACCAGATTGTAACCGAACCCGGCGTTTCCGTGCTTGATAAGTGTCTCGCACTGCTTGCGGAACAGACCATCACCGATGTGTCAAACCAGCAAGCGAACCTTGAAGATGTCTTTTTGATGCTGACGGGGAAAACGTTACGGGATGGGGCGGTGGACTAGATGTTGCGCTTTTATGGATTGCGGATCTTGAAAGATTATCTTGGACATATCATTCTGATTGGTCTGCCTGTTGCCTTAATTACGCTTATGGTGATGATCAACGCCGAAGCAGACGCGGCACCAAACACCGCGGAAGCGGCGCGTTATATCGGCATTGTCTACATCATCATGTTTCAAGGCTTTGGGGCGGCTTACACCTTTGAAGGACTTGAGCACGACTTCTTCAAGTCATTCAAAGACCGACTCAAAGCCTCGCCCGTCAATCCGATGCGCTTCGTGTTTGCGAACATCGGTTTCGGTGTTTTGATTAGTTTCTTGCAATCGCTTGTTTTGCTGGTCTATGTGGTCGTGGTGTTTGGATCGCGTATTCCGAATCTGCCACTTGTACTGATGGTGCTCTTCTTGGGGGTTGTCTTTGCACAACTGCTCGCCGCCTTGTGTATCTTTCTTCTTAAGAAAGGCTCAAAAGCACAGGCCGCCATTACTTTGTACATCATTGGTGGCATGGTGCTCGCTGGTTTTTTCTTTCCGCTGCCGGCAAATGATTTGACCGCTTGGTTGTCAAACTACTCGACACCCCTAGCTTGGACACATCATGCCGTCTATGGCTTGATTGAGGGTGTATATCATGAAGCGTTGCTTGGGACAGGTCTCTTAGTCGTGGCTACGTTGCTGGTTGGCGCGGTGGTTTATCAGTTGAGCAAACGGGTCGTCACATGAAGACCGTCTTTGAACTGGCACTGCTTAGAGCTTTTCGGCAGAAGTTGACCATTGCGTTGATGGGCGTGTTTCCGCTTGTGCTTATTTTCTTGCCGCAACCAGCCGGCATGACGACACCTGCGCTCAGTTATGGTATCTTTGGCTTGGTGATGTTATTTTCTGCATTTCTCCTCAGCAAGCAACTGATCGAGGACCGCCAGTATCGCACCATCGTCCGCATTGCAGCGGCTCCGATTTCCCATCGCGCCTACTTGCTCGGTCACCTGCTTGCTTATGGTGTGTTGATGGGGGTGCAGTTGAGTGTGTTTTGGGTGTTGTCTCTATTCCGCTGGGACGCGCCGACAACATTTTATCTCTATGGTTACCTGACACTCGTCGTCTTTGCGGTGACGGCCATCAGCTTTTGCTTGTTCTGGCATGCGATGTTTCGCACCTATGCGACCTCAATCTCCATCTTCAGCATCGTCGCCAATCTGATGGCTGTAGTCGGTGGCATGAGCTTTCCACTTCAGTTTCTTCCCGACAGGTTGCGCCAGGTGGCCATCGTCTTGCCGACTTACTGGTATGCGTATGCGCTTGAACTGCTTGGTGAGGGGGCATCGCTGACATTTGGTCTCAGCTTGATGATTCTGCTTGGATTTGCTATAATATTCGTAACGATCGGTTCAAAAAGGAGATTCGCCTGATGACCAAGCGGCTCAGCCCCGGGCTCGTCTTGTACGGCCTGATTGCGATTTTGTATAGCTTGATGCTCATAGAAATCAAACCGCAGGACCCTGCGGTTTTTTTCCTTTGGCTGATGTCGCTATGGGTGGTGATTGTCCGGTTGCGCTTTAATTTGATTGCACGCTGGTATGGACTTGATCTTTTAGCGTATGCCATCTTGTTGGTATGCTTCGATGTGGCGCTTTATCTCGTCGTGCCAAGCCTCGTCCTTTTCCTGAGTGCTGGGAAGACTTGGCCGGTCGGGGTTTTTGCGCTTTCGTGGTTCATCGTTTCCCCTCGGACGGACAGCTTGTTGTTTTTTGGGGTGGCGGGTTTGTTGGGGGGTGGGGTGTTGTTCATCTGGCAGCGTGATGTCAATGCCATGCGGCACGAGCAGGACAGTTTGCGGGAGAAAGTGTACCGGCTCGAACAAGAACGTGCACTCATTCTCAAGGAACAAGAAACACTCTCACGCGTGAGTGTTCTTGCTGAACGTGACCGGATTGCGCAAAAGCTTCATGATGATCTTGGCCACCAGCTGACTGGGGCATTGATGGCGTTAAGAGCGTATGTTGCCGACAGGCCCGATGCGCAGGAACATGGGTCGTTCGCCGGACTGAACAACCGTCTAGAAGGGGCGGTGGACAGCTTGAAAGCGACCGTGCATGCGACAAAACCTGATGAGGCGGTCGGTCTTGAACGCTTCAAGACGCTCATTGAAAGCTTTGAGGCCGTTCCTACAAAGTATGCGCAATCTGGGGACGTATCGGTACTTTGTGTCACGCACTGGCACGTGTTGCTTGGGGTGTTGCAAGAAAGTCTGACCAATGTGCTCAAGCATGCCGATGCTACGCAGATTGACATCGACCTCACCGTGACCCAACAAATCATCCGTCTCACTGTGAAAAACGACCGTCCCCGCATCAATCGCTCGAAGCACGGGGTTGGACTCATCTACATGCGAAGACGACTTGAAGCCTTAGGCGGGGCGTTGAACATCCAACAAGACATCACCTTCACGGTGCGTGCCTTGTTGCCTATTGAACTGGAGGTGGTATGACATGCGATTGTTATTGGTTGATGATGACGCTTTGATTACAGAAAGCTTGGCGATCATCTTGTCGAAAGAACCGGATTTTGAGGTGATTGGAACGTGTGTAAACGGCGCGGAGGCGGTGGCTTTTGTGAAGGATAAGCCGGTCGATTTGATTTTGATGGACATCCGCATGCCCGTGATGGACGGTATTGAGGCGTGTGCGAAAATCAAGTCATCGCATCCCGATGTCAAGGTCGTGATGTTGACGACTTTTCGCGACTTTCGTCATGTGC
The DNA here is from genome assembly GCA_007694145.1 of Acholeplasmatales bacterium. Lineage (GTDB taxonomy): Bacteria > Bacillota_I > Bacilli_A > Izemoplasmatales > Izemoplasmataceae > SKGI01. Next base: position 53,406 of record RECF01000055.1, read on the forward strand.
ACCAAGCACTACATGCCGGAGCGAGTGGCTATGTACTCAAAAGTGACAGCGTCAAGGAACAAATCGAGACCATCAAGCATGCCGCATCAGGCAAGGCCGTCATCAGCACCGAAGCGCTTGAGGCCTTCACCCGGACAAAAAGCGATGACCTGCTTACCGCACGAGAAAACAGCTGCATGGAACTGATTGCCCACGGCTATGCCAACAAAGAAATCGCCGCAAGGCTTTATATTGGTGAAGGTACGGTTCGCAATGTCATCAGTACGATTTTAGACAAGCTCCATCTGCGTGACCGCACGCAAATCGCCATCTATTACTGGCAAAGTGAAGCATCCAAAAACACATTCTGACCGGCTCATCTTGACACAATACGATGCACCCCCAAGGAGGCTATACACATGGATTTACACACAACTGTCAAAGCATGGCTCATGAACAAGGGACGACAACTTGAAATCGCCCGTTATGCTTACACGTTTTTATCAGGATCCGCTGAAGATGTTATCCAAGCACTCAAAGCATATCAAAATGACGACGGTGGCTTTGCCCATGGCCTCGAACCGGATTTTTGGACACCAGAAAGTAATCCCATCGACACCTGGACCGCCATCAACGTCATGCGCAGTTTGGCGTTGCCATCCAATCATCCGCTTATCCAATCAACCCTTGCATACTTACGAAACACACCCCACAAGGATAAAGGACAGTATTACTTCCGGATTCAAGACAACAACAACCACCCCCACGCCCCGTGGTGGCACTACACCGAAGCCTCAAAAATCGAATCGTATAATCCATCCGCCTCCTTGTATGGTTTCATCTTGAAACATGAACCAAGTGACTCGGACTTTTACCTTGAAACCATCGAAGCTTTTGAAGCGATGCTTTCCGTGTTTATGGCTGACTTTGATATCGAGATGCATGCGTTACGTTGCTTAATCGAACTGCTTGCGGACCTTGAAGACACGTTCGACTTGAGCGCAGTCAGACAAAAGCTTGAAGCGGCGGTCGTCAAGACCGTCGAACACGACTCAAGCCGCTGGTTCACAGATTACTGCGCTAGACCCTCGCAACTCATCGAGAGTCCGAAAACACCCGGCTATGGTCCATTGCGATATTGGGTAGATTTGGAACTTGAACATATGAGGACACGCCAAAACTCAGCTGGCGTCTGGGACTTGACGTGGTCGTGGGAAGACAGGGATCCGGAAGCCTTTAAAAAAGCTGAAAAAGCTTGGCAAAGTATCATCGCCTATGATACCCTCGTCCGCTTTGAGCGCTTCAAGTCATCTTGAGTTTTACAGGTCAGTAAAAAAACACCATCGAGACTTGTGCTCAGCTTTCTTCTTCAAACATCGCTGGTTATGGCGATGTTTTTTAACATGAAAAAAGCGCTTCTTCAAGGGGCGGAAGAAGCGCTATGAATGGATAACCGTTAATCTATGGGCCGCTGCCAGGTAAGTTGCGTCCAGTTACGGCAGGGGCCAACGCGCCTTCAAGACGGACTTCAATAATTTGATTCGTACCAGAATAGATTTCGTCATTGTCATAGAAAATCTTAATGTCGTACTGGAAGAGATTGATGAAATCCAGAAAGAAGAAACTGTTATCGGTAATCACATAGTTGAAATCAAAGCGATATGAGCCATCCGCATTACGCGCGGTTGTGATGTTGATGCCTTGTGCATCACTGAGTGAGTAACCGAAGTTGACGAAAGAGAAGACGTAATCTTCTCGGGGATCCGCAAGGTCAAGCACATCGTTGACACTGTGAAGGAAGTCAATGTTAGAAATACCCGATAGGCTGTCGGCGTTGATGGCTGCCGGGATGTAGCTGAACTCAAGTTTTTGGACAGCCTTGAAACCGTTGGTGCTTGAAATGACCGCAAAGATGAAATAATCAGGTGTCTCCACAGCCGCATCAACGACGATAAACTGCCCAGTCTCACTGTCTTCTCGGACCGCTGTCAAAGCTTCTTTGAAATCAAGTTGTGATGTGACGTTTGCGCCGCCCCAGTCCTCATAGGTGTGCTGACCGCCTTCTCTATAAGCGCCAGTGTTGATATCAAATCCGCTCGCAAACCCCATCGACCCGGCTTGGGAGAATGCACCACGTGCTTCACCAAGAGCCGTGTTGTCTCCTGAAGGACGGACATACAATAAGATAGATCGATTATAGTTCAGAGGATTGAACGTCGACCCAATAGCTGGAATAGTAAAGTTTTGACGTGGTTCACGGATCACGATGTCGTTATTGTCCCAGCCGATGAATCCGACAAGGTCGATATTTTCGCGGTTATAGAAGGATTCAACACCATTGGTGACACTTTTGATGGGATTGTTATCAGCGACCATTTGGTCATACAAAAAGACGGTTTCATTGGTGGAAGGGTTGGTAATTTGCATAGTCGAGAGCGAAAAAGTGTTGTTGTAAGGCGGTGTTGTGCCTCTTGGTGTGCCAGGGCCAGGAATCGCTAAATCAATGTTATAAGGTGGATTTGGACTGGGATTACCCGTGTTGAGTACTTGATTGAGACTCAGACCACCCGAGCCACTGACTATCCAGTTGCTGTATGCGGACCGCGCTTGCATCAATGCGTTGTAGGAAGAAATGGCATCGATGGCGAAGTCATAAGCCTGTTCGCGCGGCCCACCAGCGATGTTGCCGCCATCGGCTTCATTGAAACCAATCAAGCCATACTGCGAACGGTTGGCGAAGTTGTTCATCAAACTCTGGATTTCCGGTGCAATCACAAAGACAAAGTCAAGTTCCGCAAACTCAGAAAGATAACCTACGATGTACCCGGTTGCGAGGTTGATATGTCCATCATTACGCTCAGTGAACCCTGAGGAATCAATCAAGCTGTCAGGGTGACTCAAAATCGTTGGTGCCTCTAGAAACAAATCATAAATCTTAGCATCTGGACCCACAAAGCCGAACGTGCCGACATCTTGGAAGCCATAGCCGTTTACGGTATAACCTTTCAAAACGGAAGTGTGTCCGTCAAATTGTCCGTTGAACGGATGGGTTTCGGTACCGATTGGCTGGATGGTCCGAAAAACATCGATGACATTGGGTGCATTGAAGTCTATTTCAACACGGTTACCGTTACAGTCCGATACTTTGAAGTGATAGATGTCGTCATCAAAGATACCGAGGTTTTGCAAAAACGAGAGGTTAAAGAAATGAACAGCCCGATCAATATGGAAAGGGAACTCTGCCGACCCATCGCCACAGGCAAAATAGGCATTTCGGGTTTTGCCGATTACATCACTTGGGATGCGTGTCGACTGATCGATCCAGGCGAATGTTGTGACACCAAATGCCATTAAGAGGGCCAAAAACGAGACAATCAAGTTGATTCGTTTGATTTTAGTAAACTTCATGGTGTGTCACCACCTTTGCGAAGCAAAAAACCAATATCTTGAAAAAACAGGACCGAATCCTGAATTTGGGGTCCGCCATCAGGGTCAAGATCACTGAAGAAGGTGTCTTCGATCTTTTCTTCGAAATAGGAAAAGTTGAAGTAGAGCGTGACACCACTTTGCGACATGGCGAACTCCGGAAAATCGATACTGGGTGCATAGGTGTCGTTGTCGCCGTAGAAACTGACACGTTCATAAATCAAAGCTTCGCTTGCATCCCGACTGTCAAAGAGATCCGTTAATGTTTGATAAAGGTTTTCTCCCTCTTCACGATCGCGGTAGTCTTCGCTCATCAGCATTTGCAAGTAGGCAAAAAAACTGAAGTATTCAGGATTCTCTGGGGCAAACTCATTCACAGCCTCAGCCGCGAAAGCGGGATTGGCGATGGTGGACAAACGGGCATTACCGGTATCTTCTGCACCGAACTCGAGATAGATTTCGATGATGATATTGTTGAAGAGGTTGGCGATTGGAATGAGCGGATCATACTGATTCATGATGATGCCGCTGAAGTCGAACTCGGCCTCGTCAAAATCCTCATATTCTGGTAACACCCACGGGTCTGTTTCGGATGTGGGGTCGAAGACGAACAAGGTGCCAGTTTCTGAGTCACGCCGATACACCGCATCGACGGTATAGTAATGAATTTCAAAATAACTGACAAGGCCAGTGGACTGTACGGTAAGCGACAAAGGTTGAACGGTGTTGACCGGGGTGAGTGTAAACCAGGCAAACGACACCATAATCAGGACGAACACAGAAAAAAACATACTGAAAAGCGACATGATGAACTTGCTTTTTTCCATGATAAACCTCCTTTTTTTGATGTTATTTTTGCCTAGGTCAAACAAAAAAACCAGTCAACATGGTTTTTGTGATCGTTTTCTAGAGCCACATATGGTTGTATAGGCACATTATACCATGACGGACACTATCGGTCAACTTATGCGCCTTGTATCTTAAAGGCTATATTAGGAACCTTTTAGGCAATATTTTGCAGTTATATTGACTAATAATTACAAAGTGGTCAACGGTTGTTAACGTGGTTGTGTTACAATCTGTTAGATGCACAAGTGGGCCCGTTCTTTGACGCGGGTATACGTGACTCGAGATGTTTTCTTGTCATACAGCCTAGAAGATGATACAATGATGAGGGCTAGATGATAAGGGTTTTGGCGATATCTAGGTGTCGCATTAAGGCAGGGTATGGTGACTAAGCACAGCAGCGCGATTTTTTGTCGCGCGTCGGTTGATATCATAATAGGATTGTGCATCACTGTCATTTAAGGAGAAAATGATAAACGGGACAGGTGACACCATGCATGACAAGACATCAGAGTTGCCAAACACGGTACTTGGGCATTTCGATCATCCCGATACTTTGCCGGGTTTACGGATTATTTTTGCGGCATTCGTATTGCTTTATGGGGCGGTTGCCTACACGGACATTCTCTATTTTCCTGAAGACTGGCCGCTACTTTGGGTGCTGCGATTTGGTGTGGTCATACCGCTGCTGATCTCAACCATTATTCTGTCTTATCGGTCGATTTTCAAAGCCATCCAGCAGATGTATGTAGCCGTGAATGTGTTTGTCGGTGGTGCCGTCATCGCGGTCATGTTCATATGGGCACCACATAACATCATTTACTATGGCGGTCTCTTCATGGTGCTTTTTTCTGGCTACTTCATTCTGCGGTTGCGCTTTTGGTATGCAACGGCAGTGGGGTGGGGGATTGTGCTGTTTTACTTCATCGGCGCGTTGGCCTCACATGGTAGGCTGGATGTGACAAGTGTCCATGCGATGGCTTATTTCGCCGGTGCGAACCTCATCGGTATGATTGGTCTTAAGTATCTAGAAAACTTGCACCGCCGACAAGTGCGGACGGGGACCGATTTAATCAACATGAACGCCAAATTGCAACAAAGTTCCCTTGAAAATGAAAAGCAACTTGAACAGCTGACGCAGTTCATCACCGAAAACAGGACGCTCCACGAACAGTATCTTGAACAACAAGCACATGCTCAAGCATTGCAGACGACCCGGAAGCGTTTTGAAGATCTCGCCCGAAATACGAAGACATTCTACTATGAAATCAATCCCGATGGACAGTTCACGTATGTCTCTAACTCGATTGAAGCCTTGCTCGGATACCATCCTGAACAACTCGTCGGCAAACGACGTTTGCAAGATCTCTTTCCGGAAGAAACCCGCACCGAAGACGCGACACGGTTGTTTGCGGCGACCAGCCCCGCCTCAATGGTCGAAGACAGGCTGGTGAGCTTGCACGGTGCAAAGGGTCAAGTTCTTTGGGTCAACACCCACCTGCATCCTGTCATAGATGAATCAGGTGCGGTGTGCACGTATCAGGGCACTGCGATGGACATGACTGAGAAAAGGGCCGTCCAAAATGCCCTTGAAGCGGTGAGACCCATGGTCACCCAAGCGGATTTCGGCGCAGCCTTAGCGGATCTTGAAGGCAAGTTTGTCTATGTCAATGACGCCTTTTGTCGCATGCACGGCTATACCCGTGAAGCACTCATTGGCCAACCGATCGCCATCGTGCACGACCCTTTGCAAATGCCGCGTGTAGACGGCTTGATTGCACAGCTATTAGACCACGGGCGTTATACATCAGAAGAAGTATGGCACCGCAAAGCCGATGGGACGCTGTTTCCGACCATGATGTCCGCTGCGCTTGTAGTCCAAGATGGAAAGCCACGTTACATGTCGGCTACGATTCTTGACATCACCGAACTCGAGCAAACTAAGACGGAACTGCTTGATGCGGAAAAACGGTACCGTCTCGTCAGTGAACTTTCTAATACAGGTGTTTGGGAGTTCAACATCGAGCAAAACTATCTTTGGTGCAGTCCAGAGTATTTCTCCTTGCTTGGTTATGAAGTGAATCGTTTTCAGCTTGCACCCGACAATCTTGATGAGACATGGTTAGACCTGCTTCATCCTGACGACCGGGTTAAAGCCCAACAGACCTTTGCAAGATTTATTGCCGAAAAACCGGGCTGGCTTTATGAGAACCGTTTTCGGATGCGTAACGCTTCAGGAGACTATCGCTGGATTTGGTCGCGCGGCAACTTCATTCGCGACAATCGTGATGCGCCGACGGGTACTATCATCGGCACCCATATCGACATCACCGAGCAAACATTGAAAGAACTTGAGATTGAGCGACTGAGCAAATATGATTACTTGACCGACATTCCCAACCGCCGTTATTTTCAGGAACAACTCGCCATGTTCACCCAACCAGCGTATTATCCCCTTGCCATCGCGATCATCGATGTCAATGGTCTGAAACTCGTCAATGATTCTTTTGGTCACAGCACCGGCAACCAAATGCTCAAACAGGTGGCTGCGCATCTTGATGCATTCAAACGACCGACTGACTTTGTCGCCCGAATCGGTGGCGATGAGTTTGTGTTGTTGTGTCCAAACACCGATGCCGTGCAAATGGATACGATGCGGCAGGATTTGAACCGCCTCATCAGTGAAGAACGTATTGAAGGGATTGCCTATTCGCTTGCCTTTGGTTATGATATTTTACACACCGAAAGGCAAAACGTGCGCGATGTGTTGAAAGATGCCGAAAACCATATGTATAAAAACAAAGTCATCTTCGGCTCAAGTACACGCAACCAGGCGGTCATGACCATTTTGCAGACGCTTACGACGAAGTACAAAGAAGAACGGGTCCATTCGGAGCGGGTCAGTCGTTATTGCCGGCAAATCGGTGAAGTGATGCAGCTGCGTGAAGAGGAGCTTGTTGAACTTGAGCTCGCTGGCAAGCTGCACGATATCGGCAAAATCTCGATTCCTGATCACATCTTGAGTAAACCGGGTCCTTTGACAGAGGATGAATGGGTCATCATGAAAGAACATACGATCAATGGCTACCAGATTCTTCGCGCGGCCGATCGGTATTCCAATCTCGCCGAATACGCCATGAGCCACCATGAACGGATGGATGGCAATGGTTATCCCAATGGTCTCAAAGGTAAAGCCATTCCACTCTACGCGCGTATCATCTGCGTTGCCGATGCGTATGAGGCGATGACCTCCGACCGCTATTACCGTAAAGGCATGAAAGTGTCCGAGGCAAAAGCGGAACTCAAAAAAAATGCGGGCAGCCAGTTCGACCCAGACATTGTCAACATATTCATCAACAAGGTGCTCAAACGCAAGCAAGTTTGATGGCTTCAATCCTGTAACCCGGCAACTTGCATGTTGCCGGGTTTTGCACGCAAGAAGCAGGGGAGCAGCTGCAAGATAGTCATTTGAAATGGCCGAATGTCGTTTGATGGTTTACACGGTGCTTGATTTTGGGTATACTCATAGATACAGGCATATCAGGGAAGTGGTGACCGCCATGCGTGTAGTACTTCAAAAAATAAGACGCATCTTTTTCGGGACTTACGCTCGTGGGTATTCCACGGTGTATTTGTTGGCGATTTGTACCGGTGCGTTTATGCTCAAACTGCCATTCAGCATTCAAAGCGGTGTCACTTTTTCTTGGATTGATGCGCTGTTTACTTCCGCAAGTGCCCTCAGTGTGACGGGCCTTTCTTCGGTCGTCATCAAAGATG
>RECF01000048.1 GCA_007694145.1 Acholeplasmatales bacterium
GATGACCGCCGCGAAGGCCGTCCCTGGAAACAACCGCTCTGCAAGTACGGCCACAACCACGAAGATGAGAATGATGACAGTGACGACGACCAGTTTAATTTTTTCGGCTTTTTGCATTGATTTGAACATACGCTCGACCTCCCTAGGTGGTGCATTAGTCATGATAATATATGGCATCAATGATATTGAAGTAATACATGATGACACCGTCTACGGCATAGTCGGCAATGACTTGAAAGAGTAGTATCTCTGCTTGTTGCGGTGGTATGAGGAAACGGTGTTCAATGCGTCCATCTTCTAAAACTATCGGCGCCTCGGCTGTGAAGCTTCCCTTGAAAAGATCGTACGGCTCAACCACTTCATATAACAAGACCCGCAGGTTCCTCAGCACCTGGTTTGGATCATCGGTGACCACCCGCACCCGGTGACCGCTCTCCATGTGCTCAACATACACATCAACTTGGTGCAAGGCGAGTGTCCGATGTGTTTCACTGAATACGCGACGGTGCTTGGCCTCACCAGTATAGGGATCTTTGTAGGCGATCCACAGTTCGACGGTATAGTCGGTATCGGGGTTCAAACTGCGAAACCGATGGGTGCCCATCTGGTACATGTCTTCGACTGCTACAAAGGACAGTCTTTTTTGCTCAATCAAACGGCTGGCCTGATAAAGTCGCAACGTATAAAGAGCATCAGGCAAATCGTCATCGCGATAGACAGCCATCGTCATCGTGTTCGTGCCAACATCCTCAAGATACACCGATGCATAGACAGCGTAAGGGATGCGACCCGTCCAAACGTCGATGCGTTCTTCACCCGCTTCAGGATGTATCCCAATCAGGTGAACTTCCATGACGCCCTTAAACCATAGCGATACCGTTTGCACGATCACCCGGTTGTATCCATCGGTAATCATTGCGGTATACGATTCGGTGAAGCCGTCCGCATCCGACCAGGTCACTTCAACGAACATACTATCGTATTCACTCAGGTGGGCTTTGAGTATGACCGCTTCAATCAGCCACATGCCCATTGAGAAGTCTTCAGTGAAAAAGACACCGGCAATCGTCCCGACTTCTTGCACGGCGGTATCGATGGTCGCGCGACCGAGAATTTCTTCCCCATAGCCTTGTGAGGCGTGCAAGGTGACCTTGTAGCGACTGCTAGGGCGCAATGCGTCGATGTGTCCGGCATACACACCGGCTTGAAGGGGAATATCTCGACGGTCGAGCGGATGGTCGATGCGCAAGTAAAGGCTGTCGGACACAAGACGGGCCTCGGGATCATCAAGACGCACTTGAAAATACAACGTGTCATCGACGACTTCAAGATACTCAATCGACCCGCTCAATCTGGCTGGCACGGTTAAAACGACCGTCACAACGACCACTACCGTGACCGCAAAGGTGGTCATCAGGTGATCAAAAACTCGATAGCGACGGCGTTGATCGTGGCGTTTCTTAAGTCTTGAATCGTGCATACTAAACCCTCCTTCCGGTTCGATAATCCGGGGTGTAAACTGGGCTTCCATACGTTTATTATACTGCAGCTTTGCGGAAATGGCCATATGTTTTCTACACAGGTTGCTGTGTGGTGGTTTCGCAGCTTGGTGCGGGTGATATTCATTGACATTTGCATCCTTTTCATTTAGTCTTGAAATGATATGCGGGTTCAGGTGTATCGGAAGGAGCATGACCATGAAAAGGGTCTGGTTGGAGTTTGAAATCAAACGATTGTTTCTGGTGACGCTTGGCACCGTTATTTTTGTTTTCGGGTTGGTTGTTTTCGTCGTACCTGCTCAGTTGGTGCCCGGGGGTTTGACCGGGTTTGCCGCCTTGACGCAAAGCGCTCTGGGAACGGTGGGATGGCATGTCAATCTCGGTCTGATTGTCGTCATGTTTAATGTCCCGGTCATGATTATGGGACTGAAGGGCATTTCCCGTACTTTCATATACTATTCCATTTACTCGATTTTGTTGCAAGGTTTGTTGATTGGTTTATTTGAAAGCCAAACCCCTTTTTTCGGTTCTGATATTTTAGCGGCGAGTATCTTCGGCGGAATGAGTGTTGGTTTAGGGGCTGCCATTGCGCTCAAGGCCGGTGCGTCACTTGGGGGCATTGATGTGATCGCCCAAGTGTTAGCCATCAAGCTGCAGACTAGCATCGGCTACATCGGCATTGTGGCCAACGGCATCATCCTCGGTTTGGCCCTGCTTCTTTTTGAGGCGCAAATCGCTTTGTATACTTTGGTCATGTTCGTTGTGGCCAACTTGTTGATCGACCGCCTTCATACGGCTTACAAGCGTGTCAGAGTGGAGATTGTCACCGCTTTCGGTGAGCCGGTTCAAGCGGCCCTGCTGAGCCGTTTCATCCGGGGTATTACCGTCATAGAGGGCACTGGTGCTTATACGGGCTCCCCCAAGCACATTCTTTGGATTGTCACCCAAACGCATGAAGTCTACGACTTGAAAAAGGCCGTTCTTGACGTCGATCCGGATGCGTTCATCACCATGACACCGGTTCGACATTTGAACGGTAAATTTCATAAAGTCATCCTGAAGTGAGATGGCACACCCACGATACGCTCGGACACGTCTGAGCGTGTCTTTTTTTCATGCATGTGTGCGGTTTTTTTTGAGAAAATGTAGGCATCAGCGGAAACTTTTGATATCATAGGAATAGAGAAGCGCGCCTGGTCGATGACCATACCATGCGTTCTCAGGTTGTGCTGCATGTATGCACATCATCTTGCCGATATAAGGAGTGAATGTATGGCCATCATCTTAGCGAAAGTCACCAAAATCTACCGAAGTGGTGAAGTGGAAACCTATGCCTTGCGCGATGTCGACCTGACGCTTGAAAACGGCACGTTCAATGTGGTGCTTGGACCGAGTGGTTCGGGTAAAAGTACGTTACTCAACATGATGAGCGGCCTCGATACGCTCACATCGGGTACACTCACCATCGATGATGCACAAATCAGTGCGATGAACCACAAAGAATTGACGCGCTTTCGGCGCCACAATCTCGGTTTTGTCTTCCAGCAGTACAATCTTTTGCAAACGCTGACCGTGCGGGAGAATGTTCAGATTGGGGCGCAAATTGCCACCGATCCACTTGAACCTGAAGAGATTCTCAAACGGGTCGGACTTGAAAACCATCTTCATAAATATCCGTTTCAGTTGTCGGGTGGTGAACAACAACGGGTCTCGATTGCTAGAGCCTTGGTCAAGCAGCCGAAGATCCTCTTCTGCGACGAACCGACCGGTGCGCTTGATGAAGCGACCGCCAAAGATGTCCTCGCTATATTACAAGCGCTCAATGAAACGATGCAAACCACCATCCTGCTTATTACCCACAACCCGAGCATTGCCGAACTTGGCGACCACATCATTCGGATGAACTCCGGTGAGATCGTGGACGTCCTCACCCAGAAAAACAAGCGCCGTGCGGCGGACATTCACTGGACCTGACATGTTTGCCAAACACGTTTTCAACACATTCAGAGCGAAATGGCTGACGTTGGTGTTGCTCGGGGTCATCATTTTGCTCAGCGGCTTCATCTACACGACCATGAGTGCCAGCTTACGTGCCCTTCAGATGGGTGCCGACGATTATTTTACGACCTATATGCAAGAAGATGCCAGCATCGAACTCGCACCAAACATCGACATATCCGCAATCCCCTGCGTGCCTGATGGCGTGCGGACCTTGCCAGAACTTTATTTGGTTGACAAGGCTTGCCATACATGGATACTTGATGCCCAACTAACTTTGCTTGAAAGCGCGTTTGACCAGGCGACTTTCGAGATCCGTCTTTACAAAAACACCCGTGTCGATGTGCACGGAACACAGCACGCCTGGCGCATCCTCAAAAACAGCACCACGCTCAACCTAACCCATGTCGAAGCCGGACGGATCCCTGAAGATGCAGACGAAGTCGCCATCGGTAAACTGTATGCCGAAAATAACGGCCTCGCACTTGGCGATCAGATTATTCTCGCCGGCATGCCGCGCACCATCGTTGGATTCGTGCTCTTCCCCGACTACAACTTGCCCATCATCGAACACCCGTTTTTATACGACAGCGTTTACCAGACACTCGCGCTTTTGCATGACGACGCTTTTGACATCTTGCCCTTTGCGGCCGAGTATAACATCGCGGTGGCCTTTGCCTCCCCCGCTGCCGAAAAAGCTTTTCTTGAGGCGTTTGCCGAACTTGACATCGCGTCGTTTGCGACGGTCATCCTGACGGAGAACAATATCCGTAGCGGCGCCATTTACGGCGAACTGGCCGGGGGGCAGGCCATGGGGCTGTTCATGAGTGTGATGATTGCCCTCATTGGCTTGTTGATTGTCGGATTGGTGATGGGGAAAACCTTGAACAAAGAACGCCAGTCTCTTGGCGTGCTCAAGGCACTCGGCTATGAAAAAAAGGAAGTCGCAAGGCCCTATTTGCTCGGTTTGGCCGTGTTCAGTCTCGGCTTTCTTGGCATCGGCTTTCTGATTGGCCAATGGACCGCACCCAGACTGCGAGACTTCTACCTGACCTTTTATCTTTTGCCTCAGGCAGCGGTCACCCTTGACCCGCTTGACATCTTCATCGCCATCTTGGTGCCCTTCACCGTGATTATGGGGTTGTCGGCTGTCATTCTTGAGCGCTTGCTCAAGGAAGAAGCCGTCGGCCTTTTGCAACCTAAGCTTCAAACCGTCAAACCGCTCAAGTTCAAGCGTCTCGCCAAATGGTTGGATCGTTTCAGTGTCCGCTTGCGCTTTCAGTTCAAGCACCTGCTCCGCCAACCAGCCAAAGTCGGGGCGTATGTCCTCGGTATTTTCCTTGCCCTTTATGCCGTGTTCCTCGGCTTCAGCATGCTCGATGTCTTCTCCAAGACGTTGACCGACTACTACGACACGCTTGATGTCACCCATATCGGCTATTGCGAGCCTTTGCAACCGTGTTTTGCCGAAGGGCAAGATCGGGTGCTTGAACTGCCGGTCATGACCCAGGGCGAACGGGCGATGCTCATCGGATTAGATCCTGACAATCGCTTGCACCCTTTGCGTGACCGCCGGGGTCGTAGTCTGCTCGGTGACCTCGATGCGGGCTTCGTCATCACCAGAAGCTTTCAGGATTTGACCCGCGTCAAGGTCGGCGATACGCTGACGCTTGATATCATGGGGCAAACTGTAACAGGCGATGTGGTGGCTGTTGCGGACCTTTATCCCGGTGCCACCCTTTTCACCAGCCGGTCGATACTGAATGGCGCACTCGGGCTCGACGCCGCCACGTTCAACGTGGTTCATAGTGACGTGCCGCTTGATGATGCGGATTTCGCCCAAGTGATTACCGTGGCATCGATCATGACCCAAGCTGGCTTGATGAACCGCATCATGCAGTCGATGATGACGGTCATCATCGTCTCGGCCTTCGGGATCGGCCTGACAGTCGTGTTCTTGCTCAGTGTTCTCAGTGTCGAGGATCAGTTTTATGCCATCAGCCTTCTCAAGGTCATCGGCTACGAAAACCGTGAGGTGCAAACGATGATGCTTGGCGCGTATGCCAAGTTGAATGCTGTGGTGTTCGTTTTCAGCTTGCCGCTCACCCTGCTCAGTCTCGTGGTGTTGCAGCGTGTCTTCATCGACATGTACAGCTTTGTCATCCCGCTCTCTCTCGAACTGTGGCACATCGGTGTCACGGCCCTCATGTTCGCGGTGATTTTCGTCCTTGGCAGCCAACACGCAAAACGGAAAATCAACACGGTTGCCTTGCAAGAAGCCTTAAAAATCTATCAAGTATAAGACGCATTTGGTCTTTGGCTGTTCATCGTGTATAATCAAACCATGAAACAGCATGTCTATTCCACAAAGGAGGCATCTCATGCCCATTTTGGAAACAAAACGCCTGATCCTACGCCCTTGGCAACTTGATGACCTTGAAGATTTCCATGCCTATGCCAAAGTCAAAGGGGTCGGTGAAGCGGCCGGTTGGCCGCCACACAATACACTCGAAGACACCGAGCAAGTGCTCAAGGTGTTCATGGCCACAGCCGGACACCAAGCTATTTGGCACAAACAGGACCAAAAAGTCATCGGTTCGCTCGGCGTCCATGTCCGCGATGCGATGGAGCCAGGCCACGAAGGCAAGAAGTTTCGGCATCTCGGCTTTGTGCTTGCGAAAGATTACTGGGGCGCGGGTCTAATGACCGAAGCGGTCCGTCGCTTGCTTGAAGCATGGTTTGAAGACCACCATCTTGATGTCATGTTTTGTGGGCACTTTGACATAAACATGCGCTCGCAGCGCGTCGTTGAAAAATGCGGCTTCATTAAGATTGGCGAAGGACCCTATGAATCCAAATTGTTGCGGCGTACTTTCAACCAAATTCGCTACAAGCTGACCCGCGAACGTTACGAATCCGTCAAAAAAGACTGGTAAGTTCTGTTTAAGTCCAGGAAAGGGGCGTCATTGTGCTGCTGGCTATGATACCGGCTGTGATTGTGTTTCTCATTGTCCTGATCGTCGGTTATTTTCTGTTCACCCGCTACATCAAGAAGCGTTGAAAAAAGCGCCATCAGGGTTTACCTGTGTGGCGCTTTTTTCTTAGTTTTAACGGATTGGAAGCGGCGGTTTTTTGATGAAAAAGGACAACACGAGGATACATGTGGTGTAGACCATCATGCCGAGAATGACGCCGGTATAGTGACCGCTCAAGTCATAACCGATGCCAAAGGGCAACGGCCCAAGCGCACTCCCAAGCACCATGAATACCGTGGCCGCCCCGCGGATACTGCCAAGGTATTGACGACCGAAATAATTAGGCCAGAGCACATTCAAGGCAACGGACTGAATCGCCACTGCGGATCCGTAAAACAAAATGAACAGCGTCGCCGAAGCCGTGTCGCTCACGCCCCATGCCAACCAAGCCATAGACAAAATCACCCAGGTCAGCGTGACGACAAACACTTTGTGAACCGGTACCTTGTCGAGAATAATCCGGGCAATCAAAGGGACAAAAAATGCCGGGAAAGCCACTAAGCCGATAATGACCGCCGCTGTTTCTTCAGGGACACTGCGCAGTCGCATGATGCTGAAGAAATGGAAGGTGATACCGGTTGTGAACATCGAAGCGATGGTGCTAATCAACCCAGCAATCCAAAACGCGCGTGTGCGCAAAGCTTCTTTCAAGGTAAAACTCTCCGCTTCAAGCCGAGCGAGCGACGCCGCCAAATCGGCTTCACCGGCGTCACCGTTTTCCATCGGCATCCCAAGATCTTCGGGTCGGTTGAACACAAACAAGGCGACGAGCGGTACAAATCCGACCATCAACGCCATGCCCCAAATGCGCCAGGCAACCTCAAAACCAAAACGGCTGATCAGCCACAAGTTCAATGCCGGAACACTCATCGTCGCGAGTAAGTTACCAATCCCCGATAGACTGATTGCAAAGGCGCGCCGTTTTTCAAACCACTGCGGGACGAGACTGCTTGGAATCAAGGTCAGCGAGCCTTGCCCGAAGTAACGCAAAAAGAAAAAGCCGATAAAAATAAACACCACATGCGTCGCAAAGCTTTGATAAAACGTTGTCAGCGCTAGTAAAACCCCGACAATCATCATCATGCGCCGCGCACCGAAACGGTCGACGAAACGGCCCATGAAAATCAGCGATACGCCACTGAGGGTCGTTGCCACCGAGTAGCCGGTTGAAATCAATGTACTTGAAATGCCCATCTCACGTTGATAGACATTGATGAACACGCTGATTGAATACGTCTGACCGGGTGCAGAAAAGAAAAAAGCGAGCCCGCTCATGAGCACAATCATCCAGCCATAATATAATTTTCTATTCAGGTTCAGCGCCATCGTCTTCATGCCATCGCTTCTTTCTTCAGGTCTTGTGTACCCGGTGCATGCCGCAATCAAAGCCGGACCCTTCAAGGCGTCCGGCTTGAGCGAAACACATCCGTCTTATGTTTTGTGTTTGGTCTTGTTTTGGTACATATAGCGATCGGCTTCTTTTACCAGCTTCTCAATGGTATGCCCATCTTCAGGAAAGCGCGCATAACCGATGGCTGGTGTTACCACCGCATTGATACGATCGAATATTTTGAGTACCCGGATGCCATTTTGGAGATGCTCGATGAGACATTTCAGCTTGGATTCTTCATAATGGCCTTCTAATAGAACCATGAACTCATCGCCGCCGACACGGGCAATAAAGGCATCCTCGACAATGTGCTTCTTCAAGAAACGGGCAAAATCAATCAGTACTTGATCACCCATTTGGTGCCCGAAACGGTCGTTGATCGCCTTGAAATCATTCAAATCGATGAACAACAAAGCGCATGGGGTTTCTTCAGTTTTTGCAAAGCGGGCCTCGATGTGTTCGAAGAAGTTGCGCCGATTCGGCAACTGAGTCAGATAATCATGATAAGCGCTGCGATGTAGTTTTATCTCAAGTTCCTTCAAGTGGGAAATTTCTTTTGATGAACCGACGATATAGGAAAACCCGACTGGGTTGATGTGCGGTGTCAGGGTGGTCAACCAGGTGGTGTAACCTGTCTTGAAAGGCAACCGCTCTTCATACGTGATCGCTTCTTGTAAATCAACACACCGTTGGTAGTGGCTGGTAATCTGGGCGCCGACTTCTTCACCCATCAAGTCTTCGGGGGTTTTGCCTTTCAGCTGTTCATAACTGATGCCGGTCAGCTTTTCATGCATTGTATTGTTGCGGATGAAGCGGAAGCGGCGATAACCGAGAATCTCAACGAGGAACATGGTGTCCTGTGTCCCGTTGAAAATACGCTGGTACTCTTCGTTCAGACGTTTGATTTCAAGTTCCGCTTGTTTATAGGCGGTAATGTCCGTGTGCGTCCCAAAGAGCCGTGAGGGCGCGCCCGACTCATCACGGATGACGATACCCCGGTAACGCATCCAGATGATGGAACCATCGAGATGCCGATAACGGACAACACCTTCAAGCGGGATGTCGGGATGGCTCAGATGTTCAAGAAGATTATGTTCTGCCATTTTCAAGTCACCCGCCACGACTTGCGTTCGCCAATCAAAGTCATCGACGTCTTGACGCTTCGTGACTTCAATCCCAAGCCGGGCAAAAAACGTCTTGTTCAGCCACTCATGTCGCTCCCGTTTGAGATCCATGAAAAACGCCCCATCAAACATGTCGTCGAGCAAATATTCCAGTACCTGTTCGTCGGTCTTAAGAAAATCATACAGTTCTGCTTTTAGTTTATCATCCATGTCTACACCTATCCGTTACGCTACATGTGTTAGACTTGCCGTCATGCCTACTGTACTAAAAGTGGGCCCATAATGCAAGTCATATCGCCTGTTTGATGCCCTTTTGAAATCCATCGGTCAAGGTGTTCAGTCTTCAGGTGTAGTCTGCGAAGTGCGACGGTCTTGCCACGCATCGACAAAACACAAGCATTTCCAGACAGCCAGCGCGACCATCGGTGTGACAATGAGAAAGAAAAATACGAAGCTGCCGGCAAATTGCCAACCATAGACAGGCTCCCAGGCAATGAACACGAATAAGGCCATCGCCAGCCAAGCACCTGCTTCGAGTAGTTTCATGGTCATCCTCCTTTCCAACCTGCATGTTTTGCAGGTCAAGCTTGTCGGTCACTCAGACTGCCGCACCGCCACCCATACTTCGGCGCGGTAGTTTGAGGCCTTATTATCACCACAAGGATACACTTCAAGGTCCGGCAAGTCGGCATAGGTGATGTCTGGGCGTGACAAAAAGCGCACGACATCGTCTTGCCAAACCGCCTGGATGGCGCCTGGCATCGGGCCGACACTGACGAAAACAGCCCACGTTGCCGCAGGAATGTGCAAAGATTCGTGTGGGGTGGTTGCACCGGTTTCCTTCGCGATCATGTAATGGAAGACACCCGATGGCTGCATACCATAACAGACGCCCAGAAACGGTGTGTCGGGGGCTAGCGCATCGAGCTCTTTTGTGGTGCCATCACGGTGACATTGTGCCCAAAACTGTGGAATGGTTTCAAAGGCGGCGCCTTCAATGTGTGTCGTCTCGATGCTTTGGCCAGTCACCGTAAATGCCGGTTTCTCTTCATAACGGTCAAACATGACAACCTCCATTAATTTTCTAGAAAGATAGGATAAATGAAATGGCTTTCTCGCTTTCAGTGTAGCACATTTTTGAACATGTGACCGACTTTTTTTATCTTGGCCTGAAAACGCTTTTTTAATAAAAAGATTGCAATCGTGTTTTGACTATGGTTAAATGACCTCAAACCTGCGAAGGAAAGTAGTAGACAAAGGCGTCACCCAAAGCGAGCCGGTGGTTGGTGTAAACCGGTGGGATGCATTTGTCGAACGTGTTCTGAAGGTGGATTGTCGAAATCATGGAGGCAGTCCCGTCATCCGACGTTATGGAGCGAGAGCCGGCTTAGGCCGGAAACTTAGGTGGTACCGCGGCTAACGTCGTCCTGATTTCTAGGACGACTTTTTTTATTGCCAAAAGGAGGGTGCGCCCCATGGACACATTATTCAACTATCAAGCCATCAGACAATGGCTTCCCTATATTGCCCGGGGACTGAGCATCACCTTGACCGTGGCGTTTTCAGCCGCTGCGATCGGGTTGATTGTCGGCATCTTGATCAACGTGTTGAGCCGGCGGAAGTTCCTTGGCAAATTGGCGTTCATGTATGTCGATATTTTCCGAGGCACCCCCGTCATTTTGCAGTTGTCACTGATTTACTACGCTTTGCCAAGAACGTTGAGCCTGCTTTTATCAGAAGCTTTCGGCTGGTCAGTCGACTTCCGCTTGACGGCCTTCAGCGCCGCTGTGATCACGTTTGGCCTCAACTCAAGTGCTTATGTGTCTGAAATCATCCGTTCCGGTGTCCACAGTGTCGACAAGGGGGAAATCGAAGCGGCGACGGCGCTTGGTGTGTCGAAATTTCACATCTACAAGGACATCATCTTGCCAATCGCCTTCAAAAATGCCTTCCCGGCCATGATGAACGAGATGATTACCCTCGTCAAGGAATCCTCGATTGTCTCCTTAATCGGTTTGCAAGATTTGATGCGACGCCAACAAATCGTCACGGCGCAAACTTACATGTACTTTGAACCGCTGATTGTTGTGGGCATCATCTATTATGCGATTGTCAAAGTCTTGGCATTTTCCGGCAAACGCATCGAAATGAGGTTGCATCATGTTCAGGGTTGATAAGCTTTCAAAGGCATTTGGCGACACCACCGTCCTCAAAGATGCGACGTATACATTCGTGCCGGGTCGCACGGTGGTCATCATCGGTCAGAGCGGCTCGGGGAAAAGTACGTTGTTGCGCTGCTTGAACGGTCTAGAAACCCCGACATCGGGACACGTCTACTATCAGGACATGCGCGTTTCACCGAAGACGCTTCCTAAAGTGCGCAAACAAGTCGGCATGGTCTTTCAGGGGTTCAATCTGTTTTCCAACATGACGGTCATGGACAATGTCACCTATGCCTTGAAAGTCGTCAGGAAACTCGACAAGGCTACCAGCGAAACACGGGCGAAGCGTACCCTCGAACAAGTCGGGCTTGCCGACAAGTTCGATGCGTGGCCGCAAACACTATCCGGTGGTCAAAAACAACGGGTCGCCATCGCCCGTTGCCTCGCGATGGAACCCGAAGTCTTTCTCTTTGACGAACCGACCAGCGCCCTCGACCCAGAAATGGTCAACGAGGTACTCGACGTCATGCGCACCATCACAAGGCAAGGCTTTACCAACATCATCGTCACCCATGAGATGGGATTTGCCCGCGAGGTCGCTGATGACATTCTCTTCATGAGTCAAGGCAAAATCATCGAAATCGCCGACAAAACAACTTTTTTCACCCAACCCAAAAGCACCGAGGCAAAGCAGTTTTTGCTAAAAATATTATAAAAAAAACAGGAGGTTTCACCATGAAAAAAGGATTGCTTGTAACTTTGGTTTTACTGGTGGTTCTCACCTTGACAGCGTGTCAAAACAACGATGAAAATACGTTGATTGTCTTGACATCGAGCGGGTATGAACCGTATGAAATGGTCGATGAAAACGGTCAGTTGATCGGCTTTGACATCGATTTGATGCATGCCATTGCGGATTATCTCGAGATTGAGATCGTTTGGCAAGACGTCGACTTTGACGGCATTATCGCATCGCTACAAATGAAACAAGCCGATGTCGCCATCGCTGGCATCACCCCAACAGAAGCACGGGCGCAAATCGTTGATTTCAGTGCCATCTACTATAATAGCGAAGCCGGCTTGCAAAACTACTTGTTGTTTGACAGCGCACAGGGCATTGCCGCACTGGAAGACCTTGAAGGGCTCGTCATCGGCGCACAGCTTGGCACGATTCAAGCCGAGTTGTTGCAGTCATTGAGCGAGACATATGGCTTCACGGTCGACTTGCGCTCGACCAATGCGCAAATCGTTGAGGAAATCAAGTCGAATCGCATCGATGGCCTGGTGGTAGAAAGCTTGGTCGCTAACGCCATCATGGCGCAAAACAGTTTCCTGGCTTCTTGGCTGGTTGATGTCGATTTGGGTCACATGTATGGCAACGCCATCGCCTTCACTAAAGACAGTCCTTGGCTTGAGCCATTCAATGAAGCCTTGGCTGCCCTTGAGGCAGATGGAACGCTGGCTGCGTTGGTCACCAAGTGGTTTGAGCCTGACGTTGCTGAATAAGATAAAGACGCCCACCACGGCGTCTTTTTTTCTGCACAAGACCAGGTCTTCACGTTGCGTAGGTAAAAAAACGTCCATCTCAATAACGAGATGAACGTAGGTGAAACTTAGGGCCGACTACCTTGGCGTGTTGTTGCGTGGTCAAACAACATAGGTCCACTTTAGGAGGGAATCATCGCAATGAGGTCTTTGATGAGATTGACTTCAGTTTTGACATCTTCAAATGATTCAACATCAATGGGTTGAAACATGGTTAAGTCAAACGCGTCTTTGCGTGTATCAACAGCAACATACATCTTGTTTTTCACAAAGCCAAAATACGTGTTCTTGGCCACTTTCGAAAACGCCATCAGTTTCTCCATGAAATGCGGCGTCAGCAAATAAAACGCCGAGATATGGTTTTCTGAATAGACATCGAACTTTTTATTGAACGTAATCGATTCCGTATCAACACGCGTCATGCCTTCATACATTTTTGAAAACATAACGCGATTGGGCATCAGGTACACATTTTGCCGGAAGCGCTTCTCAAAATCAATGATGAACAATCGCCCTTGGAAAATGGTCACGACATGAGATGATTTGCCACCGCTTCTGACATCTTGAATAAGCACATCGGCCGATTCAAATGTTTTGCCTTGTATGTCACCTTTTAAGTAGTCTTCACTATGATAGCGTGAATGCTTCTTTAACAGCTTTGTTTTGAAAACTTGCTCTTCGGTAAAACCTTTCTCAGGATCAAACACGCATTGCGGCAACACTTTTTTGAGTTCTGCTTCAACGTAGTGTCTTTTGTACTGGTTGCTGAGTACTTTGAAGTCATTGAACGACTTGTAGGCCAGCAAAGACACGCCACCGGCGATTGGAAAGATGAGGATGCCCAGGCGTGGGAAAAAGACAACGATCCCAAAGGGCAGGAAAAAGCTGATGATACATACAACAAAGGTTGTTTCGTAACGGCGTTTTTTTGCATGAATCTCACCCAGTGTCATCGTCATTACCTCGGCGTTTTCTAGTTTTTTTCTTGCGAGGTGCCACCGCTACAGCTGCTAGCATGGTACCCGCTTCTCTTGTAATCATTATTGTATCATGGCCATGCAACGCTTACAACATGAAACAGTATGACGCGCGTGATGTCTTCACTGAGGAGTTGAGGGGGATACCAACCATTGACTAATACCGCTAAGACGATCAACACGCATAATAATATTTTGCTAAATTGTTTGTAATATTTTATAATAGAGTAACGAGGTGAGAGCCATTAATAGATTTATATGGATACAAACCGCCGCTTTGAGGGCAGCCTTGTCGGGGTATTCAGACTCGCGTTTTTCGCAGCATTTTGACCAATCTAAGCGTATCCAAATGTAAAAAAGCGGATACTTGATGAACACGCATAAAAGATAGCTTCTATAAAATGATTAAGCGAATGTTGAGGCCTAAAAACCGAGGTGGTCCCCCATGCGCATCAAGGATACTTTTACTAAACAAGATGAGCAGCTGTTCATCAAACAGGAACAAGCCATCAATCCCCCAATCATTCGGAGAATGTTTTTCTTGTTTGCTGTCCTCTATGCCTTTTTCGCCATTACCGACCTGATTTATTATCCGTATGATTGGCAAGCTTTGTTCATCATTCGCTTTGTAATCGTCATTCCCTTGTTTCTTCTTGGGATCGTCTTGTCATTCAAAAGGTTTTGGGTTGCGCACCATCAATATTACGTTGCCTTCTGCTTCTTTGTCGGGGGGGCAGGCACAGCCTACATGCTTATATTACATCCGGAAAACATGGTGTACTACGGCGGCTTGTTCATGGTGTACTTTTCAGGTTACTTGCTTGTCAAACTGAGATTTCTTCATGCCATGTTCGCTGGCCTCGCCATCCTGCTGTTTCACTTTGTTGGTCACATGCTAATCAACGATGACTTCTCGAACACATTTGTGTTTGGCATGACATTTTATTTGGGTGCGAATCTCATTGGCCTCGTCGGTGCGCATCAATTCGAAGTGAAAAATCGAAAACAGTTTTTACATGAGAAAGAGATTCAACACATCCACGATGAACTCAAACTGCAGTACACCGAAAAAGTTACTCAGTTCAATCAGCTTGAACAATCCATCCGGGAAAACAAGGAACTCATTGCCAAAAATGAAGCCCTTGATCGCTTGTCAAAGTCTCTACAAGAAAGTGAACAGCGATTCAAAACCTTGCATAATGCATCTTTTGGTGGCATCGCCATCCACGATAAGGGCCGTATTTTGGATTGCAATCAAGGACTGGCCGACACAACAGGCTATGCCCTTGAAGAACTGATTGGTATGGATGGGCTACAACTGATCACGCCGGACAGTCGGGAACGGGTGATGCATAAAATCAACACGGGTGATGAAAAACCTTATGAAGCGTATGGGCTGCGCAAGAACATGGAAGTTTATCCTGTTCGGATTGAATCAAGAAATATTCCGCATGCAGGCAAGCAAGTTCGCGTCACCGAGTTTAGGGATATCACTGAACTAAAGGATACCCAAACCGCACTACTAAAAACCTTAGAACAACACCAATTGGTGTTGAACTCCACATCGAGTGGGATTTACGCCATTGATCATCAGGGACTTTGTACTTATGTTAACGAAAACACGGTTAAGCTACTGGGGTATGAAAACAGAGCCGCTTTGCTTGGCAAAAACATCCATGCGTTGGTACATCATTCTTATGAAGACGGTACACCTTATCCTCAAGATAAATGCACGCTGTTAAGGGCGCTTGAGTCAAAAGACCTAGTTAACGTAGAAGACATCATTTGGCGAAAAGATGGCACCTTTTTCCCTGTATCGTACTCGTCATCACCGCAAATTGAGGATGGCAAAGTTGTCGGCAGTGTTGTGAGTTTTTATGATATCACTGAGCGAAAACAACACGAAAAAGCGCTTCAGGAAAGTGAAGAGAACTACCGACTACTGACTACGCAAATGCAGTTTGGACTGGCTTTGCATAAGATTATCTGTGATGATGATGGACAACCCGTTGATTATCGCTTTGTGCAAGTCAATGACGCATTTGAAAAACTCACGGGACTCCACGCTGAAGACATAATCGGCAAAACGGTCAAAACGGTATTGCCGAATACTGAACCTTATTGGATTGACGCTTATGGTGCGGTCGCTTTGACCGGCCTGCCAAAACGATTTGATAATTACTCTCAAGAAATTGGCAAGTATTTCAGAGTTTCTGCATATTCACCGAAGCAAGATTATTTCGCGGTCGTTATCGATGACATCACCGAACAACGGCGGCTTGAACAAGAACGCGAATACTTACGGTTGCACGATCACTTGACAGGTTTGACCAACCGGCTATTTTTCGACCAACAGATTAAAGCTTTCGATTCCGAAGAAAATTTGCCCTTAGCGGTCATCAATTTTGACATAAACGGGCTAAAAATCATCAACGAAGCATTCGGTCATGATAAGGGTGATAAACTGATAAAGCACGTAGCAAGCGTGCTTCGTGATGTCTGTGAAGCGCACTGCAAAGAACATTGTGTTATCTCGCGCGTTGGTGGGGATCAGTTTGCCGTGATAATGACCAAAACACAAACTGTCAAGGCCGAGAAATATGCAAAAACCATCGCCAAACAGGTCTATGCTTACTCAATCAACGACATACAGACCTCGATTGCCTATGGTATCGCGGTGAAGACAACCCCTGAAGAAGACCCGGAAAAACTGTTCATTCAGGCTGAGAATGCGATGTACTCAAGCAAGATATTCGAGTCAACATCCTATCGAAACAACTCCATCAAAGCGATTTTGCATGCTTACCACGAAAAAAATCCCCGCGAAGAAACCCACGCACATCGTGTATCTGATTTGTGCGAGAAAATGGGCGAGGCTTTAAATATGAACGCCGGTGAGATCAACATGCTCAAGGCCATCAGTCATCTTCATGACATCGGGAAAATCGCCATTGACGAAGCCATCTTGAATAAACCCGGCAAGCTCACTGACGAAGAATGGGAAAAAATAAAGAAACATCCTGAAATCGGGGCGCGCATTATTGCTTCATCCGATGAGTATGCGCCTATTGCCGAAGACATTTTAGCGCATCATGAACGCTATGATGGCACAGGCTATCCAAGAGGCTTAGCGAAAGAGGCCATCCCCTTGCGCGCGCGCATTACATCGATTGTGGATGCTTATGATGCGATGGTTTCTAGACGCCCTTACCGGGATGCTTTGTCACATAAAGATGCGCTTGATGAACTCAGGCGGTATGCTGGAACACAGTTTGATCCTGAACTCGTTGAGGTATTTATCCGTCTTTTCAATGATTCATCCCCGGGTGCTGGGTAAAAGAAGTGGTGCCTCGGCGCGGTTCAACCCAAACTCTACAACTTTATCTTTTACTTCTTAACATATCTTTGATTTCTACTATTAGGTGTTTCTGGAAGTGTCATTTCAACTATACCTGCTTCTAAAAGTGGATCTAAGTAATGTTTTTTGAAAGAAGCTCTAGATTTTATATTAACCTTTTCCATAAGTTCTAATGTGGTATATGGCATGCCTTCTTCTAAGACGAGAAGCAACTTCTTCGCCTGAATAGATAGGCTTGCTTTTTCTATATCCGACTGTTTTAAGATCTCATGCATCGTTTCAATGATAGCATCTAACATAAACTCAATAAATACGTTAGATGAGCCTTCTTGATTTGACTTAGATATTGCATCAAAATATACTTGTTGTTCTTCTTAATAATGGTTGGCTACTTAAGTTATTTAAGGATGAAAACTTACCAATCATTTTCATAATAGCCGCAATTTTATTGAGGATCGATGTGTTAACTTCATAGGGTGGTTTGTAAGTCATATATCATCAACTCCTCTAATATATTTTATCCCACGAACCGATATATCTTGTATGTTTTCTTGTATGTTATATCTTGCATCTAGTCATTAAATTCTACACACTTATGTGAAACGCGTTCACCTGTGCTATTAGTGGGGCACTAGTCCTTATCTATCCCTCGACTTTCGCAGTTAACACTTTAAAAGAGCGATAAAATCCGACGTTTTATCATGAGTATACTACAAACTATAAAAGCGCTAAAACGTCTATATAAAGACGTTCAAGCGCTTTTTTTCGTTTTTTTCTGCAAAACATTGGCAACATGTTGTAAACCGCATTAAACCCTACTATATTACATTTTAAGCGCATCGATTTAACTGAAGCAAATGGCTTTTTCTAGCTGTGATAATGATGGCAATGACTTATAGATCGTTTTGGATGATAAGAATGTATTTTTCTTTTTTTAAGTGCATTTCAATCCACTGAATCAACGTTCTAATGAACTGCTGTAATGCCTCTTTATGTGCAAATATGCTTTCTTTTTGTGAAGCAAATTGATTACGAATCGCAAGGACATCAATCAATTGGTCTGCGTCAGTGCACGCTTTTAGGTTAACGATTGCTTCTTCAAATCCTTTAAGTATTCGACACCAATCATCGTTATTGATTTGATTAATCTTCTTTTGATTTCCAAACTCTCGATGTTTATTCCAGATGACACCTCTAATACAATCAAATGCCTCGCTATCAATATATATGGATGGTTGTTGCTTTTTTCCTTTACCCACTTGTAACTGAATGTAGGATGTTTTTGAATCAAATATGGGCTTCTGGTGCAGTGTGAAATCAAAACCACTCATTTTGGGCCTCTTTTCTGTACAATTGTTGATAACTATACATAATCATTATACTATGTTTTATTGTAAAATTCAGAATAGATTACAACTGCCTGTCCGGTCAAAGTAAAACCCACCGGATGCACGGCTCATTTCAAAACAAATTCTACAGGCATAGCTTTTTGAAGCTAAATCACATCATAAACGGATGAGATGTACATCTCACTAAAGACATGGTTGTGTCATTTAGCTCATAATTACCCCGTTTGCCACGCGTACCACGGCAAAATAGAAGAGATCTCAAACGAATCACCATGCACGTTTAGAAATGGTTTCCACCCAATGGCTGGTGAGACTAGAAAACAAGTACTCCTTTTAGGCAAAGCTAAGTTTCGGCTTGTCTATAGGCAAGCTTTACCACGATCTTGAAGAAAGATTCTTCTTGAAAAAACTCAGCGCCTCTAGCCTTTTAACTTCAATCTAAAACCCTTAAGAATCCCTTAACATAAATAAGAAAAGGCCCATCTCGCTTTGAGATGGACACACACTGTTAAATTTGGTGACCCGTACGGGATTCGAACCCGTGAATGCCAGCGTGAAAGGCTGGTGAGTTAAGCCGCTTCTCCAACGGGCCACGTATGGCGCCCCAACTAGGACTCGAACCTAGGACCCCTTGATTAACAGTCAAGTGCTC
>RECF01000066.1 GCA_007694145.1 Acholeplasmatales bacterium
CGCCTTGCTTTTCAAGACGCTCGCCGACCTTGTAGTACCAATAAAGACCGTAAATACCAAGGGTTACAATGCTCACCAAAATATGACCCAGGCCGCCAAATCCTTCGCCTGTTTGGCGTTTAAGTTCGACCTGAAAGGCGATGTACCAATAAATCGCATAAATACCGAGTGTTATAATCGTAAATAAAATCATCATGCCAATCGAACGTTCTTTCATGTCTCAATCTCCTTTAGTTTTTTGTGTTTTGGTTCAATGGTCACTCAACTTGTATTATACAAAAAAGACACTGGAAAAGATAGCGTAAATTTTTAAACAGGCGAAAACGTTGTTAGATGGACTCTGCTTCTTGGTTGGACATGTCCGCAAAGTGTTCGGAAATGCTTCGATAATGCTTCTCATAAATCAACACAAAGCCGTAAGTGAAAAAAGCAATCAACCCAAATAGTAACGCAAACGGGAAGAGATACATCACAAGCCCGACGAGGACAATGAGAAACATCGAGGCCACCAAACGCCGTATACTACTCATCACAACCGCAAAACTGTAGTTGAACGATTTGCGAAACGACATCGGCTGAAACTGCGTGCGCCAAAGCATCATGTTTAGCGCTGTTAGGATTACTAAAAAGAGCAAAAACGCAAAAACGAAAAAAGACATCAAAGCCACGAACACATTGTCCGATATTTCAGCATAAAACTGAATGATCTGCGTGTTAAAGAATGCCAAAGCCGCAATGGGAATCAAAATGAGTGTCAACTTGAGTCCATAGCCAACATGCGCTATCAAATACGTGACATAGCGTTTGATAATCTCATAATCCCTTTCCGCCCGGACATCCGCTGTGACGCCGAACAAAGCAATGAGCGACGGTACAAGCAATATCCCCCCAGACGCGACCGTTGACAAAACGAAAAGTAAGTTAATCAACAACATGTTCAACAGTCCACCAAGCATCAAAAAAAAGCGATTGTTCGACAAAGACTCAAAGTCCATCGTCATCCACTCCTTACCAATCATGTCCATTATAGTCGATTGTATACAACAGTGCCAATAATATCCAAGGAAAATGAGCCACTGCTAGGTTCATTCGCACTGTCTTATCATCGCCGTGCGACTGGTGCGTGATAGCATTCTTAATTTTAAACTACCCTGATATCTTATTTTGGTTGAACTCACACCGCATGACCATTGCGCCCACATTCAATTGCAACAGGGTTAATCGATGGTTGTTCCTGAGGTGTAATTCAGAAAACATGTGCTATGCTATACCTAAGGAGAGATGAACCCGGTAAATCTCTTCATGACTCTTGTAAAAGCTTTGCCCGCGCTAATTGTGGTCCGATGCGCGCAATGGCTTGATTCTCAAAACCGACCAAAACGATGCTTATCCCTCTATGCGACTAGCCATCAAAGAAAAACGGTATGAAAAATGGAGGTTTTACGATGATCAAAGTTTCAATTATTGGTGCTGGTCCCGGCGGGCTCGCAGTCGGCTTGTTGCTGGCTGCTCGCGGCCATGAAGTGGATATATTCGAGAAGGATGATCGCGTCGGAGGACGTAGTCAAGCCGTTACGCTAGGTCGTTACCATTTCGACCTCGGTCCCACCTTTCTCATGCAAGTCGATGTGCTACGTGCGGTATTCGCAGCAGCCGACCTTGCGCTTGAAGATTATGTGAAACTGATTCCTGTAGAGCCCTTGTACGACCTAATCTTCAAAGACAACGTGTTCAGGCCCAGCCGATATCGAGATAAAACCCATACAGAACTCGAACGTCTTTTTCCTGGTGAACTCGATCATTATGAACGCTTTATGCGTGATGAAGCGACCCGTTACAACAAAATCGCGCCGCTCATGCAAAGACCCTTTGAACATTGGTATGACTATTTCAAGCCCGATGCGCTCAAAGCCTTACCACATATCGTGCCGTTTCGCTCGGTTCATGGCAAACTCAAACGCTACTTCGAGGATGCCAATCTCATTCACGCCATGAGCTTTCAGTCAAAGTATCTCGGCATGTCCGCGTGGAAAGCGCCCGGTTTTTTCACCATGCTTTCCTATCTTGAACATGCTTATGGACTGTATCATGTCCAAGGGGGGTTGAACAAAATCAACGACGCGCTCGCCGATGCAATCAGAGCGCTCGGCGGACGTATTCACTTGAACACGCCAGTAGCCCAACTATTGACTCAAAAAAGGACTGTCACCGGTCTACAGCTTGAAAACGGCGAAACGTATCCAGCTGATTGCGTTGTCGCCAATGCTGACTTCGCTTACTTCGCACACAATCTTCTTGATGAAACACTCAAGATTCCTCATGCACCAAGAAAACTACACACAATGCGTTACGCCATCTCAACTTACATGATGTACCTCGGCCTTGACAAACGCTATGATTTACCACATCACACCTTCGTTTTTGCTGATAACTACGCCCAAAGCGTCAAAACTATGACAGAAAAAAACACCCTCGATACCGATATCACTGTCTATGTCCACAACCCCTCACTCATCGACAACACCTTAGCACCGCCTGGACATAGCGCCTTGTACATTTTGGTCCCTGTGCCAAACAATGATTCTCAGATTAACTGGGAATCTTACAAAATCACCTTCAAGGCCACCATCCTGAAGCGTATTGAAGAAAAACTGGGTATTTATGACATCGAACAACACATCATTGAAGAGAAAATCATGACACCGCTTGACTGGGAAAAAAATCACCATGTTTATAAGGGCGCTGTCTTCAACCTTTCCCACACCTTCAGTCAACTGTTTTACTTTCGGCCGCACAATGCTTATCGTTCGCTCAAGCATCTATTTCTTGTTGGTGGCGGTACCCATCCCGGCAGTGGCTTAGCCTCGATTTACCAAAGTGCCATCATCACGGCCAATCTCATCGATCCAAAATGAGTCACAAAAAAAACTCGAAGCCTTGCTCGTATCGTCGCAGACTTCAAGTTTTTTTAAGTCGAAGACTTATTTGATTGCTTGAAACTATATAACGTTTGGTCAGCACGACTGTAATATGCGCCAAAGTTTTGTCCAGACTCATCTGTTGAGATGACCGCAATGCCGTAGGTGAAACTGAGCGTTAATCCTTTAAACTGTTTGGTCGACAAGACACTGCGGATACTTTCAAGCGTTTTGACAAGGCTTTTTTTGTCTTGTGTGCTGAGCACGGCAAACTCATCGCCGCCTAGACGATAAAAGGTACAGGCAGGATGGCTTTCCGCAAGGAAAATCTGGGCAATCTCCTGGAGGACTTGATCGCCGTACTCGTGGCCATTCAAATCATTAATCCGTTTGAATCGGTCTAAATCGATAATCCCCAGCGCACCATCTTGCTTAGGGAACTGTTGTTTAGATGTCGCAAAAAGCGTCTGGAAATCTTTAATCAAGCGGCGTCTATTGGGTAACTTCGTCAATAGATCGGTGTTTGACTCTTCTAACAGTGTATCGGCAATCTTCGTCTCTTCTGTAATATCTTCAATAAACCAAAGATATGCCTTCTCCCGCTGATAAGTAATCGGTTCTTTCTTGGTCCGAACGACATAACGCTTCGTTTGTCCATACAAGTAGTAACGCTCCCCTTTTTCAATGAGATAGGTGTCCAGTTTTGATTGGTGAATTTTATCAAAACGACCCAACACAGTGTCCCCAAGCGCATTCATGAACAAAATTTTGTCCTGCGTGTCGGTAATGAGAATGAGCTGATTGGATAGACTGGCTATTTTTCGATGCAGCGCGTCTTCTTCGATCAAAAGCTTTTCAGATTGCTTGGTGTAATGATGGATGGCAAAGCCAGCGCCTATAGCAGCGGAGATCAAAAGGATGTAGAAGGGGAGTGTGAACTGAACAAAACTATGAAGACTACGTTGTCTAAATGCTTCAAGCACGGGCGCGAAATGCTGCTCGGAAACACTTTTCCCAATTACAATCTGTAATGGCTCGTACTCATAGACATAGGCGATGCGATGGCTTGCACTCAAGCGGGCGGTATCGTCATAAAAAACATACTCAAGAAATGTCTGCTCTTGTTGATCTAAACCTTCTAAAATTTGCTTAAAGGCACTTTCGAAGTGTGTGCCTTCTAAGTCGTCGAAAATATTAAGCCCCATTGCTGCTTCATCGGGATGAAGGAGGATGTTTCCAGCGCGGTCGATGAGGAAGATATAGTCTTCACGATCTTCATAATAGGCAAAAAAACGATTGGCGATATCATTCAGCGCCCGGGCCTGGTACTCTGTGAAGTTGACCCCCAGCAACACCGTATAATCATCCACCACTTTTCCAGTCAGTAAATATGAGATACCATCCACCGATGTTTTCAGTAACTGATCAGGATGTTCTAGAGCCGTCGATACAGCCTCTTCACCAAAAACACTCGGTGCTTCTGCACGCGGAAGAAACACCACAGTGTCCGTTTCGTATTGCAGGTGCAACCCTGTGCTTGTATACACTTCACCCATCAATGGTCGACCGGGTACTGTAACGATGTGATGCAAGTAATGCGCGAGCGAATCCGGTGGCAGCATAGAGACATCTTGGTGATAAGTATAATCGATCAAAAGCAAGCCGAGTTGGTTTTGCATTTGATCATAAAGGTTTTGCTCAAGACCGGAAATCATGTAGTCAAACTCTTCGACACGGTTTTCAATGTCGATTTTCAACCGTTCTTTGGCTTCATCAAACAACGTCGCTTCAAAATACTCAAGGTCGTTGCGGTAGGTCACCCATTCCCGATAGAATGCATACACTGTAAACAGCATGAAAAAGAGACCAATCATAGTGAACATCGGCCTGGTGGAAACTAAAAAGGATAAACGGTCTCGTTTCATCATACTGCCCCTATCCCAGAAAAAAAGCAAATTTGTCCTATATCAATTTTCCTCATTTTACCATGAAAATCGCACATCTACAAGCTTTGAACTGATAAAAAGGGAGACAGTTTCGTCTCCCATCAACCCTCTCACACCGACTAACAGTCTTACATCCATCCTAATAGTAGTTACGATTCAACGGGCGCTTTAGCGTAGTATACGGCGAATGAGTTTTTCTTTTTTCCCATAGGGTGGGTAAATCAGTTTTGGATCCAGCCTCGTTCCTTTACGGACCCATGCTTTCTTATGGGAAAATGTCGCAAACGATGCATGGCCATGATAACTTCCTATGCCCGATGAACCCACACCACCAAACGGCAAATACCAGTTCGCCACTTGCGTTATCGTGTCGTTGATGGCACCACCACCAAAGGACAACGTATCAAAGATGGCTTGCGAAAACTGCTTGTTTTGACTGAAGACGTAAAGGGCAAGTGGTTTTTCCTTAGTTTTCAATATTTCAAGAACATCTTCGATTCGGTCGTATGGGATGATCGGTAGAATCGGACCGAAGATTTCTTCCTGCATGACCGCATCGTTCCAATCAACGTCGCGCAAGATGATGGGGCCCATGAGCCGTTTGTCAGCCAGCACCTTCCCTTGATACGCGACTTTTTCGGGATCAATCAATTGGTTCAAGCGATTGAAGTGCTGGTGGTTGATAATATGACCAAAGTCTTCGGTGTCGTGTGGGTAAAACGTCTTCAACGTTTCAGTCAACGCATCGATCAATGTAGTTTCCACATCGCGATGAACCAACAAATAGTCCGGGGCAACACACGTTTGCCCGGCATTGATCCATTTTCCAAACGCAATGCGCCGTGCAGCGACATTCATCTTGACGTCCTTGTCGATGATAGCCGGACTTTTACCACCAAGTTCGAGTGTGACCGGGGTGAGGTGTTTCGCAGCGGCTTCATAGACGATTTTTCCAACCCGCGTACTGCCGGTGAAAAAGATGTGGTCGAAACGTTCTTTCAACAGTGCTGTCGTAACCTCAACCCCGCCGATCACCACAGCAACCATCTCAGGTTGAAAAACATGCTCCAGTACGGTTTGAACGGCTTTTTCTGTCGCACTCGGGAACTCACTTGGCTTGACAATCACTGTGTTGCCCGCTGCTAAAGCACCGATCAACGGTTCGATAACCAGTTGAAACGGATAGTTGTATGGACCGATAATCAGCACTTGACCCAAAGGTTCGAAACGTGTGTAACTACGCGTAAACAAATGGTAAAAGGGCGTCTTAATCTTTTTCTTTCGCATCCATTTGCGAAGATGTTTCATGGTTTGGCGAATCGAATGCAAGCAAAAGCCGACTTCGGTGGCATACGCTTCAAACGACGACTTGTTCAAATCTTGCTTTAACGCGTCTTCAATCAGACTTTGATGGGCAATGATACCATCATACAAGGCCTGCAGTGCCTTGATTCTCGCACTGTAGGGTCGGGTTGCACCTTGCAAAAAATACGCTCTTTGTGCGGCAATTAGATCTTGCATCGTGCGTCCTCCTACTCCGGATAGATCATTTTCTTGGTCACGCCGCCGTCAATGACAAGCGTTTCACCATTGATAAAACCGTTTTGCTCATCAAGCAAGAAGATAATGGCACGAACCACATCTTCCACATGGCCCACGCGCTGTGATGGATGGAATGTGTGATCAAGACTGCGGATTGCATGCTGACCGGTATCAATCCATCCCGGTGCGACGGCATTCACGGTAATATGATACTTTGCCAGTGAAATGGCCAAGTTGTGTGTCATAGCTTCAATGGCGCCTTTTGAGCAGGCATATGGCAACGTGTCAGGTTCGCTCATGAATGCCCTTGTCGAGCTTAAAAAGACAATTCTTCCCTGTTCTCCAAGATACTGCATCGCATACGCTTTCGCCAACATGACAGATGCCTTGACATTGACATCAAGTGCCCTTGACAACGTATCAAGTGTCAATGTTTCAAAGGACACTGACGCAGCCTCAGAGGCATTGAGGATTAAGCCATCAATCAGTCGTGTGTGGGCGCGCGCACGATCGAACATCTCATCGAGCCGATCAAGCCGTCCAAGATCACCATGGACAAAATGATAGTGACCGGTCAACGGGTCTTTCGGGGTGACCTTGTCGATATTGATGACACGATGGCCCGCCTTCAACAATTGTTTGACGAGGCCAAGACCAATGCCGCTTGAACCCCCCGTAACAAGATAGGTTTTCATAAGGTATCCTCCTCAAAAATCATGCAATACGGTGCACGTGGTCTATCAAGGTGCCCGCCTTACACTTACAGTTTAACATGAAACCGAACCTTCAGCACACTAATGACTGTCAAACCCCTTTCGAAGGACGGTTTGACCGTAATGGGCGTTAATTTGCTTCAGCACAGTTTGCACTTCATCTTCTTCAGGCTCAGTCATCGGTGTCTCAAACAAATTGAGTTGCTTGAACAACATGGCTTGTTGCTCAAGGTTCGATACACTGACACCAAGAAGATGCACGGGTTGATCCCGATACAGTTCATCAAACAAAAACTCGACGGTCTCGTGTAGGTCCCCTGCATCATTTGTGTGATATGGCAACGAGAAGTGTCGCGACTGCTGGGTAAAATCACTGAACCGCACTTGCACCATAATCGTTTTGCACGCTAAGGCGTGATTGAGCAATCTTTCAATAACTGAATCTGTCAGGATGGATAGTTTCTGAATCATGTCGTCATACGTATGCAAAAAGCCTTCGAAGGTGCGGGAGTTTCCAATGCTATGGACTTCTTCTGCTTTTGAAGGATCCAGCTTACGCATGTCATCTCCCCTAGCCCGTCCGATATACTGGTCCGTTTGGCTTCCAAGGAATTTTCGTAACCGTTCAACATCTTCAAAGTTGGCAAGATCTTGGATCGTTTGGATGCCTAAGAGTTTGAGATTGGGCACCGTTTTCTTGCCGATACCATGCATCGCTTCAATGGGGAGTGGCCACATTTTATCTTTGACATCACGTTTCCTGAGTACCGTAATACCCATTGGTTTCTTCATATCAGAAGCCATTTTGGCAAGGAACATGTTTGGGGCAATCCCGATGGATGCAGGCAGTTGGTGTTTTCTATACAAGGTTTTAAGGATGTTTTCGGCAACCTTGACAGGGTGTACACCCTGCAAGGATTCCGTCATATCAAGATACGCTTCATCGATACTTGCCGGTTCAACCTGATCGGTCAACGTCCGCAAGTAATCGAAGAACTTTTGACTCATTTCTTCATACAAGGCAAAGTTCGGTGGCACAAC
This sequence comes from Acholeplasmatales bacterium, assembly GCA_007694145.1. Taxonomy (GTDB): domain Bacteria; phylum Bacillota_I; class Bacilli_A; order Izemoplasmatales; family Izemoplasmataceae; genus SKGI01. The sequence continues at coordinate 8,161 of RECF01000066.1, forward strand.
TTGAAGTGCCGGGCATAGACGTTTGGCTTCATATACGTTCATCGCACTACGCACACCAAATTGTCTGGCGACATAATTGGCCGTCGTCAAAATACCTCGGTCACTATTTTTGCCAATGCCAACCGGCAAGGCCTTCAGGGCTGGATTGACCGCTTCTTCGCAACTTGCGAAAAAGGCATTTAGATCAATGTGGAAGATGATTTGGTATTTTTTCATGCGATATCTTTCCTTTTGAAACAATATACTGTATAATATGATAAGCGAAAGTCAAGATTTGAGGTGAGTGAAATGCCGACAAGCAGAAAACGCTCGAAAAAGCAGACAATCGAGCAACCGAAGGTGTACAAAAACCCGTTAAAGAAGAAATGGGGAAAAATCGTCATCATGCTTCTGGTGTTCGGGTTCCTGCTCGGAACGGTTGCCGCTACGTTCTTCCTGCTCTTCCAAATGCTATTTAGCTGAAAAAGCACAGATTGTGTGCTTTTTTTATTTGTCAAGAAGACTTTGAGCACTTTTGAGTGCATGTTCGGTGATCACGTCCGCTGACATCATTTCAGCGAGTGCACGAATGCGTCCCTCACGGTCAAGCATCTCAATATGCGCCCGTGTGCGCGTCGTATCGCTATCCTTGTAAATAAAGTAATGATGATCGGCTTTAGCGGCGACCTGCGGTAGATGGGTAATGGCGATGACTTGCGTGGTTGAGGCAATACTACGGATTTTTTCCGCAACCTGTCCCGCCACATAACCGCTCACACCGGTATCGATTTCATCAAAGATGACAAGCGACAACTGCATTTTCGCTACGAGCAACGCTTTCAATGCGAGCATGATCCGGCTCAGTTCACCCCCACTGGCAACTTTACTGAGTGGTTTGAGCGGCTCGCCGATATTAGTCGATAAAAGAAAATCCACGCCATCGGTGCCACTGGCTAAAAAGGGCCGTTCTGATTCAATATCGTCTATGTTTACTTCGTTAAAGTGAATCGAGAACTGCGTATCCTTGAGTGCGAGTGCCCCGAGCACTTCGACAAGACGTTGTTCAATACGTCCAGCAACCTCCTGACGTTTCGCAGTCAGCACCCGGCTCGATGTACACAGCTTTTCGTGTTCTTTACGAAGCGCATCGGCATGCTTTTGCAATGTTTCATCAAACTGTTCAAACACGTCGAGTTCTTGCGCTAAGCTGTCACGAAAGGCAATCAGTTCAGGCAAGGTTCGGCGATATTTTCTTTTTAAAGTGTCTAAAGTATGCTTGCGGGTTTCGAGCCATTCTAGACGTTTGGGATCAAAGTCAAGTGTCTCAAGTTGACTGAGCAGTGTTTCCCGTACATCATCAAGTTCATAATACGCACTTTCGGTCCGCGCACCCAACGTCTCGTGCAAAGCATCATAACGCGCCAGTTCCTTGAGTTTACGGGACGCATCATAAATGTTTTCCAAAGCTTCCTGATCATTCAGTAGTGTGGTGACATCTTTGAGAGACTGAAAGATGGTATCAAAGTTACGCAAGCTTTCAAGTTCATGGTCGATGGCTTCTTCTTCCTCGGCTTCAAGCTGATACTTGTTCAGTTCTTCGAGCTGAAACACTTGAAACTCATGTTGATCAAGTTGTTCTTGTCTTGAGTCTTTGAGTGTTTGATAAGACCTTAAGGCTTCTAGGTAGTTGTGGCGGTCGTGGCGATATGTTTCTTTCAGCGGCCGTAGCGCCGGATCGAAAAGGTCGACAAGTGATAGGTATGTATCGGGATTGATGAGCCGTTTCGTATCGTGCTGGCTGTGGATATCGGCTAAATGTTGCGTCAAGCTTCGCAAATCTTGCAATGTAACCGGTGTTCGGTTGATGCGGATGGTGTTAGCACTACTGGCTGAAATTTGCCTGGTAATCATACACTCCCCATCGCTCGCGTCCATGCCGAGCGCTTCTAACGCTGCACGTGCCGGCGTAGCCAACTGGGTAAACAAGCCTTTGATTTCACAGTGTTCTGCACCGGTGCGCACCACATCGGCGCTCGCCCGGTCACCAAGCAAAAGGCCGATGGCATCAATCAACAGACTTTTACCCGCCCCGGTTTCACCGGTCAGAGCCGTCATACCCGATTGAAACTCGACTTCGATGTTTTCTAAAATGGCGAAGTTTTTAACCGATAAATACTGTAACATCGAATCCCTCCTATTGGTATGTGGCGTGGGCTTGTTCAACCGTTTCATGTATATCAACGGATGATGGACCGGTTTCATTAATCAGACAAAGAAACTCAATATTGCCGCTTCCCCCTTTGATGGGGGATGGCATCAGTTTCTGCAAGGTTAGTTTCAACGTCTTAAGACCTTGCTCAAACTGCTCAAGCAGGCGAACGTGTTGTCTCTTATCGCGAACAACACCGCGCTTAGGTGTCTCGATTGAGGCGTATTGTGGCTTGAAGAGAACGACCATGGGTCCATGGTAATATTTCGTCGCATGGGCAATCAGCGTTAACGCTGGAATAAAACTGACATCCATGACAAGTACGTCGACGTCGGCAAAAAACGACGCATCCGTATCGAGAAAGTGGGTCGACTCGTGTAGCGCTACGCGGGGGTCTTCTACCAACTGTGGTACCATTTGATCGCGGCCAACATCAACAGCCACAACATGTGCCGCCCCATGCTTCAAGACACAGTCGGTGAAACCACCTGTTGAGGCGCCGACATCGAGGATGGTTTGACCCTTGACATCTATCGCAAACGCTTTGAGTGCGGCAGCGAGTTTAAGTCCGCCGACACCGACATATGGATTGAATGGGGTCATGGTTTCAATGACATCGGTTGTACTAAGCGTATGGGCTGGCTTAGTTATGACCCGATCGTTCACCCTGATTCGCCCTTCACGAATCTCCCGTTGTGCCCGGGCGCGGCTTGAGAAGTAGCCTTTTTCAATCAACCACATGTCAAGTCGCATGGCGCAGTGACTCCAGTCTCTGCATGATGCTCATGACATCAAGACCATGCCGTTTTAGCATTGTTTGCCGGTCGCCTTGCGCGATGAACACATCATCAAATGCCATGTGATCAAACACTTTCGGCAGGCGGTTCAACGTTGCGAGTGTCGCTAGAATCTGTTGTCCGAGTCCACCTTGACGTTGTGACTCTTCAACGACGAGCAAGGGCTTGTCGGTTGGAATGCTTTTAAGCATCTCAATGTCGAGCGGTTTAATATAGCGTGCATTGATGAGCCTGACATCAGAGCCGTTTAAGACCTCAGTCAGTTCACCAATCAAAGAACCAAACGTGACAACTGTGGCGCTCTGCCCCCATGTCACCGTCTCCCATGAGGGGCCAATCGGTTCAACCGCTTCAATCGCCTCGGTGTAGATTGGCGTCGTTTCTTTTGGATAACGGACAGCCATCGGACCACGATGTACTGTCATTGCATAGCGCAACAGGCCATACAGTTCCTTGATGTCTTTGCCGTGTGCGATGGTCATATTGGGTATGTGCGATAGCATCGGGATATCAAAGACACCCTGATGGGTTTCCCCATCGCCCCCAACAAGACCGGCTCGGTCGATACCGAGCACTACATGGACATTATGGCGTGCTAAGTCATGAAGCACTTGATCATAAGCACGTTGCAAAAAGGTCGAGTAGATGCTGACGAAAACACCGACGCCTTTGAGCGCCATCCCGGTCGCCATGGTCAACGCGGTTTGTTCGGCAATGCCCACATCAATCAAACGCTTCGGATAACTTGTTGCAAACTGTTCAAGCTCTGAGCCTGAAATCATCGCTGGCGTAATCACGAAAAAGTCAGGATGTTCAGCTGCATGTGCAGTCAAAAATCGTGTGACTGCACGACTGTATGATTCTTGATGATCCTCAGGTGCATGCGGCATCGTGCCCGCTTCAACCTCAAAGCTACCCACCCCATGCCACTGCCCTGTTTGATCGGCTTCAGAGGGTGCATAGCCGCGACCCTTTTGGGTCCTGACATGGATGATGCACGGTTTGGAGGTCTGTTTGGCTACGTTGAATGCCTTGAGCAGTGTGCGCAAATCGTGTCCATCGAGCGGACCGTAGTAATCATAGCCCATATCTTCAAAATATGACTGACCGGCGATGAAGCCCTTGATGCGTTTTTCCACACTGTACGTGATTGAGCGAAGCGGCCTTGGGATGATTTTCAGTGTTTTTGAACGAATGCCACGCACTCCGCGGCGCAAGCGTATTTTTGATAAAACTTTGGACAAATAACCGACATTTGGGCCAATACTCATGTCATTGTCATTTAGAATGATGATTGGATGTTTGCTGTCATCATGGCCCATGAAGTTCATCGCCTCAAGGGCAGCGCCGCTCGTCAGTGCGCCATCACCAATCAACATCACCACATGGCCGATTTGGTTGTTGACGGTCTTGGCCTGTAACATCCCCGCCCCAGCCGCAAGGCTTGTCGATGAATGGCCGGCCTCAAACACATCATGATCACTTTCCGAACGTTTGAGAAACCCGCTTAAACCATCTGTTTGCCGTAATGTGGGAAACTGTGTCGCCCGACCGGTCAATATTTTATGCGTATAGGCTTGATGTCCGACATCAAAGATCAGCTGATCTTTAGGCGAATCAAAAACCGTGTGCATCGCCACTGTCAGTTCTACGGCCCCGAGGTTACTTGAAAGGTGACCGCCCGTCTTTGCGATAGACCCGATAAGAAAAGTCCGGATGTCCCGACAAAGGGCGCCGAGTTCGTCGACGCTTAATTGCTTGAGAAATTCCGGATTTTCTATGTGTTCAATCTTCAAGTTCCTCGCTCCTATTCTTCGCTGTCAAAAGGGGCTTCTTCACCATTTGTGACCATCACTTTGGTCAAAACTTTCTCAGCATCCTCCAGCAGCTTTTGACAATGTTCTGCCAACTGTCTCCCGGTTTCATATTTTTTCACAGCTTCTTCAAGTGGTAACTCTCCGTCTTCTAATGCTGATACGATGGCCTCAAGTTCCTTGAGGGCCTCTTCAAATGACTGTTTAGACATTCTCATCGCGCTCCTTTGATTTATCGAGAATCTTCGCTTCGGCCACACCATCTTTGAATCGCAAGCGGATATGCATGCCAACTTCAACATCTTGCACGGATTTAAGGTATCGTCCCGCGTGATCAACAAGGGTGTATCCTTTTTCCATAATGCTCAAGGGGTTCGCATAAGACAAGTGCGCTTGTGTCGCTTGCAGCTGATCACGACGTCGTCTAATCACCCAATCATACGCCCGGTGCAGCTGTTTTTCTTTTTCTTCGATGCGCGCCTGCATGCGCACCATCTTTTGCCTTGGATGCGTCAATGTGAGCTTTTCAAGCAAATGCTCAAGCGGTCGGGCATAAATCATGGCAATGCGGGCTGGATCACGGAAGACATAGCGGGCTGTCAAGTTGTTCAACGCTTTCTCTTGTTGGGTAAGAATGCGGAAAGTCGCCTCACGAAGTCGGTTGCGTGAACTTTCGATATCACGCAGCAACGTCTTTTGATCGGGCACGACAAGTTCTGCCGCACCAGAAGGTGTCGGTGCCCTGACATCCGCCACAAAATCGGCAATCGTAAAGTCTGTCTCATGGCCGACCGCGGAAACAATGGGTGTTTTAGCGTTAAAAATCGCTTCGGCAACCATCGCTTCATTGAATGCCCACAAATCCTCGATGCTTCCACCACCGCGCCCGACAATCATCACATCATTTTCGGGATTCTCATCGGCTTTGCGAATGTTTTCGACAATCTCGTATTGGGCTTGCTCGCCCTGGACCGTTGTCGGATAGACCAATATTTTCGTCAGCGGATATCGGCGTCCGATAATGTGGATGATATCGCGCACAGCTGCGCCTGTCTTAGACGTGATTACCGCAACCTGTCGCGGGAACGGTGGCAGTGTTTTCTTGTGACGCGCGTCGAAATATCCCGCTTTTTCGAGTTTGTCCTTGAGTTCAAGATAGGCCTGATACAAGTTGCCCAGTCCCGTCTCTTGCATGCTATCGACATAGACTTGATACGATCCAGCTGCTTCAAAGATACTGATATAGCCCCTGACTAAGACTTTCATGCCATCTTTCGGCGTAAAGGGCACTTTCCAGGCATGGCTTTTGAACATGACGGCACTGATGGAAGCCTTGTCGTCTTTAAGCGTAAAGTAAAAGTGACCGCGGACATTGTGCTTGAAGTTGGATATCTCTCCCTCAAGGAGAAGGTCCTTCAAATGAACGTCCGAGTCAAACTTGAGTTTGATGTACTTAGTCAGCGCGGTAACAGTCAGTGCTTTTTCTGCCATGTAGCATCCCTACTTATTCAAGGATTTCCGTATCTTGTCGAGTACGCTGTTGTTAAAATAGACCGCTTTGTTATCGCCTTCATCGGTGAACGCCCGCGTTTGAACCAGTGCTTCGTTGATGACGATCTCATGGGGCGTTTCGGTATCGTAGAGTTCGTAGGTGGCAAGTCGTAAAATAGCGCGATCAACATAAGAGAGCCGTTTGAGTGACCACCGTTCAAGTTGACTGACTATGAGAGCATCAATCTTCTCGCGATTGGCAAGAATCCCCGATACCATGTCACCGATGAAGTCGGTCTCAAAAGTCTCCGGCATTTCCCATTGATCGAGCAGGTCAATCGTATAGAGCATTTCAATGATTACAGCCCGTTGTTCTCGTCTTGATTTCATGTTGATTCCACCTATCTTATCACTAAAAAGTGTATCATAAAATCCCCAAAATAAAAAGGAAAAGCGTACTTTCCCTTTTATTGGAAGCGTGTCATGTTCAGTTAAGTTTTGCGCGATTCAATATTTCATTGAGACGATTTGCATGCACCTCGCCAAGATAGCGGAACGGCTCGCGTGTCGACCCAACGGGTTGTGGATAGTAGTGTTCATAATCGTACTCGTAATCTTCTACCATGATGGTGAAAACTTCGACAATGACCGGTGTGTAACCGACCCAGTCGGCATTTTGAACCGCGTTATCGATGTCGAGGAAGAAGTTGATGAATGCGTGGGCTAATGGAATGTTTTGTGCTGTGGTAGGAATGACGAATCCGTCTATCCAAATGTTGGTGTGCTCGGGTGCATAGTAATCAAAATTGATGGGGGCACCATCTTCTTCATAGACAAAAATCATTTCGAAGTAGTCCCCAGAGTACACAAGTGCCATGTCCAAGTTCCCCAAGGCGACATCGCCTTTGAGATCATCTTCGCCGAAGCGCGTAAATGAAGCTTCGCGGAGCAGATCTTCAGCTTCCTGAAGCTCGGATTCATCTTGCGTATTGACACTATAGCCAAGGCAAAGCAACGCAGCGGCAACCGCATCACGTGGCGAATCATACATACCGATATTAAACGGTGTGGCCGGGTCGAAAAGCGCACAGAGACTATCCGCCTCTATCACAGCCAAAACATCGGGGTTGGTTGTGTTGTACATAATGCCGATGGTTCCGAAGAAATAAGGAATCATATACGCTTCAATCGTGTGGCCTTCATAAATTGCGCGGGCATCGGCAAAGAACTCAATCGCATCGAGATTAGGCAACAACGCGAGATTGATGGGATGCAACAAACCTTCTTGTTGAAGCTTGTCAATCATGTACTCACTCGGGATGACAATGTCATAATCCGTAATCCGCTGTTTGATTTTCAGCTCCATCTCTTCATTCGAGCCGACTGTCTCGTAGACAACTCGGGCATTGAACTCACGTTCAAAATCACGAACAAGATCGGGATCCATGTACTCCCCCCAGTTGAGAACATACAAGGTTTCTTTGTCAGATGAACAGGCCATGAGGGCTAGACCAATGAGAACGAACAACGATGCAATCCATACTTTTTTCATTTCAATACGCCCTTTCTTTTATCTTTTTTGTTCAATATATTGAAAGTGATCATGACCGCAACGGTCACTAGCACTATCAAACTGTTATAGGCGAACACTTCCGGAGAAATGGCCCGCCGGCGTAACCGTGCATAAATCAACGTGCTGACATTGTGAAAATCGCCTGATTTCATGAAATAACTGATAATGAAATCATCGATACTCATCGTAAAGGCAATCAAGGCGCCTGCAAGAATGCCGATTTTGATTGAGGGCACAATAACCAGGAAAACCGCCTTCAGTTTCGTCGCACCTAAATCAAGTGCCGCATCAAACAAGTTCTGGTCGAGACTTTTCAACTTAGGCAGTACGCTGAGCACCACGAAAGGAATCGAGAAAAATACATGCGCCAAAAGCATCGTAGGAAAGCCGAATGACATACGGACAAAGCGGAAAATGATAAATAGCATGATGCCCGTTACAATGTCAGGGTTCACGACGGGCACATTGTTCAACATCATCATCTTGAGCCGCATCGCTTTTTGCATGCTGTGGATACCGATGGCAAACAACGTACCAAAAAACGTGGCGACCAAAGTCGAAATGAGTGCGATTTGCAAGGTGATCATGATGGCTTGCATCAGATCGCGATCCGCGGTAATACCACGATACCAACGTGTGGTGAAGTTGAACGAATCAAAGGTAAAACGCGATCCGTGGATGCTGATGAGGAAGATGATGAGAATCGGTAAATAAATGATGAAGTAGGTGAGAACAGTAAACATGATTTGCGCAAACTGTAAACCAAGATGTCGTCTCATAATAATGTCTCACCTTCCTTGTCAACACGGATGATGAGTGCAAAAGCTGTCAGCATGAGAATCATGACGATTAGCGACACTGTGGCAGCGATATTAAACGAACCGCGGAATATTTGCTCCTCAATGACAACACCAAGCAAGAGTGTTCCATCGCCCCCGATGCGCTTAGGTAGTGCAAAAGCGGTCATCGCCGGCAACAGTGTCATGATGATGCCACTGATGACGCCGCCTAGTGACAAGGGAAATGTGACGCGGATGAACGTTTGAAAACGATTCGCCCCAAGATCGCGACTCGCTTCAATCAAGGATTCATCAAGTTTGAGCAGCACTGAATAAATTGGAAAAATCATAAAGGGTAAGTACATCGAAACCATGGCTGTGACAATCGCCAAGTCGGTTCCAATCAAATCGAAACTCAGGCCGAACAAGTTAAGAATCGACACCGGTTTGAACATACTTTCCCAGGCGATAATCCGGACGATCATATTACTCCAGACAGGTACGATGAGCAAGGCGACAAACAAGGTTTTACTGCGGCTTTCCATCTTCGCAAAAAAATGCGCAACCGGATAACCAATCAAAAAGCAGATGATTGTGGTGATACCGGCATACTTGAGACTGTTTCGTAAGGCTCTGATGAAAATCTCATCGGTGAGAAAGCCAAGGTGAGCCGCTGTGAATCTGAACGTATAGGCGTTGAAAATGTGAAAGGTAGACAACGTTGCAAGAAGAATAAACAAGCCGGGGATCAGTATGAGAATGACCATCCACACCAAATACGGTGTCGTTAGGGAACGTAAGCTACGCATCGCGACGCATCACGTGAATGTCTTCTTTGTCAAAGTTCAGTTTGACCTTAGCACCGACTGGCTGCATGTCGGTTGAATGCACAATGTACTCGCGTTCTGCCACCATGACAATAATTTCATAGTGGACGCCCTTGAACGTAATATCTGTCACAGTGCCCACAATGCCTTGATCTCCTTGCGTCAGTTCAATGTCCTCAGGGCGCAGAACCACATCGACGGGTGCATTTTCGCCAAATCCTTTGTCAATGCAAGCAAAGGTGTGATTTTCAAAAGTGACGAGGTAGTCTTTGACCATTGTCCCCGGTATGATGTTTGACTCCCCGATAAAAGACGCCACAAAGCGTGTTTTCGGCTCGTTATAAATATCTTCTGGCGTTCCGATTTGAAGAATTTCACCATTGCGCATGACGACAACAGTATCGCTCATAGTCAAGGCTTCTTCTTGATCATGGGTCACATAAACAAAGGTGATGCCCAAAGCCCGTTGCATTTCTTTGAGTTCGTACTGCATATCTTGTCGCAACTTCAAGTCAAGGGCCGCTAATGGCTCATCAAGCAACAACAACTTAGGTTTGTTCACAACCGCTCGCGCAATGGCCACCCTTTGTTGCTGTCCGCCGGACAACGTTTTGACATTACGGTGCTCAAAACCTTCAAGCTTGACAAGTTTCAAAGCCTTCGCCACTGCTTCGTCCGTCTCCGCTTTGGGCATTTTCTTCATTTTCAAGCCAAAGGCAATGTTGCCATATACATTAAGGTGGGGAAACAAGGCGTACTTCTGAAACACCGTGTTTATTTTGCGCATGTGTGGTGGAAGATCATCAAGATATGCCCCATCAAACAAAATGCGTCCTTCATCAGCCGTTTCGAAGCCGCCAATCAACCGCAAAAGTGTTGTTTTGCCGCAACCCGACGGTCCAAGAAGGGTGATAAACTCATTTTCACGAATATACAAATTGATGTGCTTCAAAACCTCATTGTCATCAAAAGACTTACAGATGTTTTGAATGTCGACCAATTTTTTCATCGTTTCACCCCGCTTATTTGATTATGATTGTCGGTAACATGCATACGTTTATCGAAAGTAAACACCCATGCTTTTTCTGCATGAATCTTACAATATTGTTTAGTATTTGTATACTAAAATATTATATGGATTAAACAAATCATGTCTATTATACAAGACCTCATGAATATGTCAATGATTATCGCTTGAAAGTTTTTCGTGAAAAGCAGGCCGCCCGAAGGCGACCTGCGATAAAGCTTTTTGAAGGTAATC
>RECF01000081.1 GCA_007694145.1 Acholeplasmatales bacterium
AAACATTTTGAGAAGGTGTATGCCTTTGACATTCAAGCACTTGCCCTTAACCGCACCCGGGAACGGTTATCCGTCATGAAAGCCGACCATGTACGCCTGATTCTTGACAGCCACATCAATATGAAGTGTCATATCGATGAAGCAGTGGATGTGTTCATGTTTAATTTGGGGTGGTTACCAGGTGCAGACAAGTCGATTACAACTCAAGCAGATCACACAGTGCGGGCTTTGGAAGTGGCGCTTGAACTGTTGGCGCTAGATGGACTGATTGCCATCACCTTGTATCCGGGTCATCATGAAGGTCTTAAGGAAGCACAAGCTGTTGAAGCATTTCTTGCATCACTCGATGCCAAGCGTTACTCGGTGCTACGCTATGCGTTTCTCAATCGTAATTGCGCACCATACAATCTATTGGTTCATCAACACTTGAACGATTAAGTGCATGGATGATATAAAAAAACTACTGGAGGTTCATATGCGTCAAAGAATCGTGGCGACGATGCCACTCATTGCCTTGACATTGATGCTCTTTAGCGGATTTGTGCTTGAAAATTGGTTGTTGGGTGTCACCTTTTGGTTACTTGTACCACTATCGTGGCTGTTGCTGGGTAAACATTTCCGCCGGCGTCTCAATCAGTCCATGCCCCTCATTGCCTTGGCACTCTTTTTATGGCTTGCCCTAGGCTTTGATATGGCGCACCCGGGTTGGGTGGTCTTCTTTTTGATTCCTGTGTCGGACGTGATTTTAAACGGCAAGATTGATGCGCGCAAGCTGGTTGTCCTTGTTGTGACCATTGCGTATCTAGTACTTGGCTTTACGGTCGAGAGCTTTTGGCATCCGGGCTGGCTGATTTTCTTGTTGATACCCATCATCAACAATCTCTTTTTCCCCAACCGCAGCAACCCGATGTTTATGAATCGGGATGAAATCAAAACGCGAATCAAAAGATTTGTCTATAGCAGTGACGACGACGATATTGATATTTTGTGAGGATGTGCAGGCTTGATTTCAAAACATGTCATTGTACCAAGATATCAGGAAACCGATCAGATGGGTGTTATCCATCATAGCAACTACCCCATTTGGTATGAAGAAGGACGGGTGCGTTTTTGTGATGCAATCGGCCTGCCCTTTGACAAAATCGAGCAGCTTGGTTTACGTCAGGCGATGATTGAGATGTCCAGCCGTTTTGTACAACCGGCTTACTTCAATCAGCCACTAACTTTGCACACCTATTTGACTGAAGTAGGTAAAGTACGGCTGACTTTTGAGTATGCACTATATAATGATGAGGATGTCTGCATCCATGTCGGCAGCACCCGTCTTGCCTGGCTTGATGCTGATTTGAAGCCACTTAACCTAGCCAAGGCGCACCCTGATCTTTATACGATGTTACATGAACAAGTCGAGCACCCGAGGAAGCACTGATAGATCAAACAAGGCGATATCAATCGCCTTTTTCAAAGGAGTGGACACGCATGAAAGTCGGATTAGCTAACTCAATCAATCAACATGGACCGCACAATGCCACAAAGACATCAGAAACATTGGTGAGAAGGGCCCTTGATCGCATCGCGCGTTATGATGGATACTTGAATGCCTTAGCAGACATCAATCCTCACATAGTAACGATGTCTGAAACACTGGATGCTGGTCATGTGACGAACCTGAAATCAGGACCGCTCTATGGTGTACCCATCGTCGTCAAAGACAACATATTGACAACCGATGGCTTGAGAACTACGTGTAATAGCCAAGTCTTTAAAGAGTTTTACGCACCTTATGAAGCCACTGTGGTCAATAAACTCCGTGCAGCGGGTGCACTTGTTTTAGGCAAGGCAAACTGTTCTGAGTTCGCTTACTTTATGGCCATGGGGACGATGCCTTCTGGTTTTGGTAGTTTACACGGTCAAGTACGAAATCCCTATGACCGCACGCAAGATCCGCTTGGCTCGAGTACCGGCTCGGCTGTGGCCGTGGCCGCAGGACTGGTGCCAATGGCACTGGGGACTGAAACGAATGGATCGCTGGTCTCACCCGCAATGCGCATGGGAATTGTTACCCTCAAGCCGACGCTAGGTAGCGTCTCTAGGCATGGCATCGTTCCCATCAGTTCTCTTCAGGATACGGCCGGTCCAATGACTGAAAACGTCCGTGACACCGCGCGCCTATTTGATGTCATTAAGGGGTATGACCCACACGATCCGCTTTCAGTCGATCACCCATCCTTGTCTGTCGCGACCGAGCCCAGCGTATCTGAAAGTATCCGCGGGTTGCGGGTTGCGGTCTTGAACTATGAACAAGCACCTTACACAAAACAGGAAAAAAAGATGGTTGACGAAGCCCAAACGGTGCTTGAAGCAGCAGGGTGTGAGACGGTACATGTGACACATAAAATATCGCTCATATCCAATCTCAAAACGCTTGCGCCTGAGTTTAAACGGGACTTGAATCACTTTCTCAAGCGTCTTGGTTCTCATGCCCCAGTAAGCAGTCTAGCCGAACTCATCGCATTTAACCGCAATCATGCCCAACACTGTTTGCCTTATGGGCAAGCCATTTTCCACTTGTCCGAAGGGACGGATGCACGACTCAAGGATCCTGATTATCTCACGGCCAGGCAGCAGCTCGATGCGGCTGTGAAGGCATTTTTAGCAATCTTTACAACCCATGATGTCGATGCGATTGTGACGGGAAGAATAACCGGCTATGCTCCGATCGGTGGTTTGCCCTGTTTACATGTTCCAGGTGTCTCTATGCCCGATGCAGAACCACGCGGCATGCTGTTCATCGGTCAAAAGTGGACAGAAGAAACGCTATTAAGATTAGGGTATCATTACGAACAAGCCACGCAGTACCGCCGACCTTTTGATGACACACTGCTAGAACCATATTTATAGTCAAGTGGTTAAAACCTGTTGTATATCAACAGTGGAGCACGCATGGCTATGGTATTATGAAAATGGAGGTGATGACATGTCGTTTAAGAAACCTGAACCTATAGCACTAAAAAAAACGTTGACTCCGCTTCAGTTCAAAGTCACACAAGAAGATGGCACCGAACCGCCGTTTGCTAATCCGTATCACGATCATAAAGAACCGGGTCTTTATGTCGACATCGTTTCTGGTGAGCCGTTGTTTTCATCGTTGGACAAGTTTGATTCGGGCTGTGGATGGCCGAGCTTTACAGCACCCGTGCAAGATGTCGTCGAGAAAGAAGACCGCCGGTTCGGTATGCGCCGCGTTGAAGTGCGCAGCAAACAGGCCGACTCCCATCTTGGCCATGTCTTTGATGATGGCCCGCGTGATCGAGGTGGATTGCGCTACTGCATCAACTCCGCCGCGCTGCGGTTCATTCCGCTAGAAGACCTCGAAAAAGAGGGGTATGGCGAGTTTCTGGTACTTTTCAAATGACCGCTTCTCAGAGTTCAAGTCCGCCATTTCTTTTTCTCATTTCACCCACGAAAACCATGCGCAAGACGGCTAGAGTGGGACTTCACAACCCCTCATGTATAGTTCAAAGTGATACTTTGTTGGCTTATCTTAAACAGCTCGATGAACCTTCTTTACAAGCGTATCTTGAGGTTAATCCGCAAATTAGCCAGCTGAACTACCAACGTTTGCATGCACCTTCTGATGAAGCCATTGCCCTTGATGCTTATCACGGCGCGCAGTTCAAAGCGCTTGATTCTGAGAGTTTATCGGTAGATGAACGTCTTTACTTACAAGAAAGACTGCGCATCTTGAGCGGACTGTATGGTTTATTGAAACCGTTTGATCGGATTCGACTTTATCGCCTGCCGATGGGCCATGCTGTTTTAGGTGTGAAGCTGAGTCATTATTGGCGACCGGTCATCACACCGTTACTTGAACCATACCGAATCGTCAATCTCGCTTCGCAAGAGTATGCTGAAGCGCTGGATGCAACACGGATTAAGATGCTTGAAGTTCGCTTTCAAAAAAAAGTCGGCGGTAAGCTCAAAACAAGCGGAATGGATGCCAAACGGTTACGCGGGGCGATGGTGCGCTTCGCCGCACAGCATACCGTGCAAAGTATCGAAGATCTGAAGGCTTTTCAGTCCGATGGCTATGCCTTTGACGTGGGGCATTCTTCCGAAGATTTATGGGTATTTTCAAAGTAAATAAAAAGAGGCGTCTTGCAGCGTAGTGTGCAATCTGTCGCCTCTTTTTTGTGTAATTCGATACCCATCTCACACTTCAAAGCATGAGCCACCGATAAACTCTCGCAAAAGCGAGTTGCAAGGAACAATATGATCCTCGATATCGACAATGTGTTTGAGAAACTTGATCAGTCGATTGGCAGTGATGAAATGCTCGTGATCGCGCGGTATTTCCATCAAGGTGTCTAGCGCATACTTTTTCATCACACAGAGCTCGTAGGCCAAGGCACTGTTAAAGATGTAATCGGCGTCTTCTTGGTGAGGATAAATCCACTTGAACTCTCCCCGTCGTACGCTTGGCCACATCCCGATGGTCTTCGTGGCGGGAGAGTTGCGGAACTTACGGTCACGCACGATACGGCGCAACATGCGCACATCGGTAATGGATAGGGGGTTGTGATGATCCATGTTCATCTGAAGCTGTGGGCTGATAAATATTTTGAATTTTTGATGTTTGGGAATCAGTTCAGTCAACGAATCATTCAGGGCATGGATCCCTTCGATGATAATGGGACTGTTATCAGTAATACGGATGGTGCGATGGCCGTCTCGCGCCTTCGTCATAAAGTTGAAATGGGGAATGTCGACCGCCTTACCGTCAATCAAGTCGAGCATGTTCTGATTGAACAAAGCAATGTCAAGGGTGTTGATGTGTTCAAGGTCGATGACGCCCTCTTCATTGGGTAAAATGTCTTCACGATTGAGGTAGTAGTCATCCAGCGAAATCATGATGGGTTTGAGACCAAGCGTCAGCAACTCGATACGCAAGCGGGTTGAAAAAGTGGTTTTACCGCTTGATGAAGGGCCGGCAATAGCGATGAGACGAACATTTTCAATATCGCTGAGGACTAGGTGACCAATCTCGGCAATCATCTGGTTGTGTTTAGCCTCATTGACATGAACAAACTCGACCATCGATGCACCAGCCGCATGACGATTGACTTTGGCAAGCGTATTGGCATCGATGCGTTCAGACCAACGGTTGGCGTTACGTAAGGTACGACCATAAATGGGCGCATCTTCAAACAACGGGATGCGACCATGTTCTTCAGAACGCGGATAACGAATCAAAAAACCCGGTGAATAGATTTTCAAGTCAAAATCTTTCAAATAGCCTGTCGAAGGCGCCATTAGACTGTACATGTAGTTCATGTAGTCACCACACGCATAGAAGTGGACAACATCTTCAGGACGGTACTGTAAGATATCCAGTTTGTCATGATAAAGATGTTCTTCATAAAAAGCCGCCGCCTTTTTTTTGTCGAGTTCACGGCGTTCAATGGTAACATCCGCTTCGACTAAACGTTTCATTTCTTTCATGAGTGTGGCGGTGATGTCGCGTAGTCGACCAGTGTCTTCAACACCATCTATGTGACAAAAGATTGAACGGGAGATACTATAGTTGAACTTGAATGACAATTCCGGGAAGCAGGTGAAGAAAGCTTTTGAAACCAAAAAGCGCAAGCTGGCCTCATAGACAAAAACAGCTTCTTGATTGGTATTATCAAGAAACTCGACATCAGCATCATAATCGATGAGATAGTGCAGTTCGCGCAGTCGATTGTTCACAAGTGCGATGAAATAGCGATGTTCGGGGTCGTCAATCAGACTGTGCAAGCGTACAGGTTGATGGAACGGTTTCTTTTCACCTTTGACATTGAGGGTGAACATAGGCAACATCCTTTCAAAATAAGGTGTACTACTATTGTATCAAAACACCACCTAAAAGCAAGTTTTTGTCGAACAGTGCCCGATTGAGCATCAATCATGAGGTGGCGATTTCCTAACGCAACACTTCAAATTCTCAGAAACCTATGCTATAATGATGGCGTATCTATCGAAAGGAGATGACTTATGGGGTATCATTTTGCGATGAAACTCGACCAACTCGACGCTGAAACGATGCGACGTGTGATGGTGAAAGAACAGGCGGTTTTACTTGTCCATCACGCAACTCAAATCTACGC
The DNA here is from genome assembly GCA_007694145.1 of Acholeplasmatales bacterium. Taxonomy (GTDB): domain Bacteria; phylum Bacillota_I; class Bacilli_A; order Izemoplasmatales; family Izemoplasmataceae; genus SKGI01. Next base: position 6,150 of record RECF01000081.1, read on the forward strand.
CTTGCAAGATGCGTGTCCCCATCTTGGTGCCTCTTTGAAGACGGGTACATTGTCAGAGGGCGCCGTGACATGTCCCAAACACAAGGCGCGCATCGACATTAAAACCGGTCAGATTTTGGAGAAAGCCCATGTTCTCTTTTTGAAGTTGCCGACCAAAGCGGCCAAAGTTTTTCCTGTCAAAATTGAAGATGGCAAAATCTTTGTGGAAGTTTAAAAAAAGACTTTTCAGTCTGAAGTTTGTGTGGTAGAATACAAAAGTATCAAAAAATATGCCGCTTTAGCTCCAACAGGTAGAGCAGTTCCATGGTAAGGAAAAGGTTGCTGGTTCGAATCCAGTAAGCGGCACCATCAGTTGATAAAACGTCCGTCAACGGACGTTTTTTAATACTATTCAGGCTACGCATCAACACCCTAGTGGTAACCTATCAAAAGAGACCCATCAGAAAGAAGTAAAGCAAAGGAACCAACAGTGAGGGCAACATATTAGCGACCTTGACATCTTTGAGTTCCATGAACTTGATGCCGATGGCAATGAGCAAGACGTACCCGACCATCGATAATGTTTCAATCATATCCGTGCTTAAGAAAGCGTCGGCTTGCGTCGCGAGAAGATGGATGCCTCCTTGATAAATCAGTACACTGAAGGCGGCGAGGGCCACACCGATCCCAAAAACAACCGCGAGCATCATCGCGGTGACAAAGTCGAGAGCACTCTTGACAAGCAAGATGGTCATCCCTTGTCCGAGGCCATCCTGAATCGGTCCAAGAATCGCCATGGCCCCGACACAAAAAATGAGCGTGCCGGCCACAAAACCTTTCGCAAGTGGGGGCAGGTGGTATTTTTTTTCTACGCGCTGCGCCAAAGTATGCAATCTCCCATCAATATCAAGCCATTCTCCAAGCAAAGTACCGATGACGAGGGATAAAATAATGAGTAGATCATGCCTTGAAGCAAGCACCCCGTCTTGAACTGTCAGAAACCCTTGGATAAACCACCCGGTTGCTACGGCGAACAGGCCGATGCCTAAAGCGAACATCAATGCTTTTTGGATTTTGTCTGACAAACCCCGTTTGAAGATAATGCCGATTAACGTACCTACTATGACCGCCATGACATTGACAATGGTCCCCATGTTGTGTCCTCCTCAAGTATCCTAAACCTCATTATACATGAAAAAGGGAGGGCTGTGAACACTTTAAGCACACAATGCAGGCGCTTTGATTTGGTTATGGTATAATGCACATAAAGGAGCGTGTTGCCATGAAAACCATCGTCATCACCGGTGTCACAAGCGGGATTGGTCTCGCCTTGACACGGCACTTCGTTACTAAGGGTGAAAAGGTTATTGGGATTGCAAGAAACGAGCAAAGCTTACAAGCCTTGAAGACAGAACTCGAAGTGAACCACGCCTCGAGTCTATTTTCGTACATCGTTTGTGACTTAAGCCGTTTTTCTGACATGAAACAAACAGTGATGCGTTTACACAGCGAGCAAGCAGCGGGCATTGATGTACTCATTAACAATGCAGCCATCGTGCCGAAGAAAAAGCACATCACCTTGGATGGGTTCGAACTTCAGTTTCAGGTGAACCATTTGGCACCAGCGTATTTCATAACTCACCTTAAAAGCCTTGTCGATAAAAAGAAAGGGACCATCATCACCACCGCAAGCAATGCACACAAGCGTGCCAAATATGATCCGAATGACTTGCAAGCTACGCGCAAACGTTACCTGTCAATTCGTTCCTATATGCGAACCAAACTTTACAATATTCTCTATACGGATGCTTGTCGCGAGTATGATGCCACCCAAAACGTTCGTTATGTCGCAGTGCATCCAGGACTTGTCAAGACACCGATTGGCACCAAGGATACGTCAAAGTTTTATGCGGCTATGTGGAAGTTTTTTACCCGCCGTGGCATTGAACCCGAAGCAGCTGTCGCGACGTATGATTTACTTGTCTATGACGATAGTTTGAACGATCTTTACTACTATAAGTCGCGTGCTCATACACCCTCACAAGCAGCGCTTGAGAGGCAAAACCGAGTACATCTCTATGAAAAAACATCGCAGCTGCTCGCGCCGTTTAATGCAGAAAAAAAGCCGTCATCGTGAGACGGCTTTTTTCTGAAGTATTTAAAGGTACTAGCTTCCCATGCCGCTATCGGTGGTCGGTGCATCGTCTTCTTTTTCCTGTGAACCCTCCTGAGGGGGACGAATGCCAGTAGGGTCGTCATCGCTTGGTCGTTCACCGGGGTTGATGCTGTCGTGCTCATCGGTTCGTTTGCGCAAGACTTCAAGTAAGCGACTCAACTCGCCGGCATCAAGGCGGGCCAGTGCTTCGAACTGTTGTCCTTCATCAAGACGCATGATTTCGCGAATCATCCTGAGCCGCATGACACTCATGTCGTGGTGGATGGCGGTATCGGTTTCCTCGCTGGTTTGCTCGCGGGCATCGCCTTCAACAATATCGATGTTTGGTAAGTGCTTTTCGCGCAATTCAGGTACTTTTTCTGTTACGCGGGTAAGCAGATGCTCACGACTTTCTATATCACGAGTGGATACATCCATCATCATGACCGGTCGTTCGGCAGTCAAGTACTCCAAGGCAACTGCTTGTTCGACGAGCCGATCCAATGCATCATCAAACGGCTGACCTGTCAGTGTGGCAAGGTCACGCATCACGGACAAGGCATCTGGATTCATCGGCCTGACTTCAATAATATCGTAACGCGCATCGATATCAATTTCAAAAGACGGGTTGATATCAAGATAAATGGTGGCATACACCTCAGACAGTATGGGTGCAGGAGAGGTGAGCCAAAGCGAGAGGGCAACGCCGAACACGAGCAGGAGGCTGGCAAACTGAAGCGGACGCAAACGCAACTGCGTCCAGAACGTAGGCCGAACGTTTACTTGGAATCTCGAACTGGACTTGATGGCTGCACGCAAATCCGGCACATCGGCGTGTGCCGCTTCGATAATCTTCGTTCTAATATCATGATTCGTCATCCTCTTCACCTGCCTTTCGACGCATTTTCTTCAATGCATTTTGGTACATCCATGTGACGGTTCCCACAGGCTTGCCAAGATGCTTGGCAATGTCCTTGTGTTTCTCTTCTAAAACGACAAAACGGATGACCACGATTTTTTCTTCTTCGTTGAGAACAGCCAACAGTTCCTGAAGTGCGTACGCTTTTTCCTGTTGATCATGGGTGACCCCGAATACGCTTGGATCCGCATCCTGATCGACAGGTTGTTCACGCTTGCGCTTATTGTAAGTGTTGATGGCCAAGTTCTTAGCGATGGTATTGAGCCAAGCTTGAAACTGGTGTCGTTTGCGGTAACGGGGGAGTGAGTCCAGCATTTTCAAGTAGGTTTCCTGCATTAAGTCTTCCGTCAAACCGATATCTTTTACAATAGTGAGAATGGTGTAATACACCCCGACGCGCGTCATGTCGTAGACCGCATCAAAAACAGACAGGTCACCCTGTTTCAGTTGTTCAACATGGTGATTGAGTTTTTGATGATTCATACCTTTCACACCCAATCCCCGACTGCGCTCACCTTATAAACAAATCAAGGGCCCTTTTTGTTGGGCGCAGCGGACTTTTTTCCGAAAAATCGATAGGTTTTCGACCGATAGTCCCGGTAGCGGTCGCCAAAGAGCGTTTCAAGCAAGCTTTCTTCTTTACGAATCTGTCGATTGAAGGCATAAACGATGAAGATGAGTGAACCCAAAAAGAAAAAGTTGGGGTAGCTCAGGAAAAAACCAGCAAAGATCAGCATCATAGCGAGGTAGATAGGATTGCGTGACAGGGTGAAGACCCCATCGGTAATCAACGTATCGGTATGGCACTCGTCGACGCCAATCCGCCAAGCATCCTTGAAACTCGCAAGGCCAAAGGCAAAGAGAATGATGCCAAAGTTCAAACTGACAAAGCCGAAAATCTTGCCCAAGATGTGAGTGTATAAATAGAAGACCGCGTTGATGCCGAACACGGGCCAACGCCATACGGCGGCCATGACCAAATAAGTAAGTAGTACGATGCCGCCATAAAATGAAACTTCCAGAAATTTCTGACCTAGCTGTTTGCGGCCTTTGCCAAGCGCAAGAACTTTGCGGCCGTGTTGGTGGGTCAAGATGCTTTTTGAAATCAACAAAGTATAAAAAGTGAACAAGGCAATCAAAGCATAGACATCGAAAAAATCCATCGGGTCACCTCAATGGTGGTATATAGTACCATTATACTGCAAAACTTCCTTGTTTGGGCCGTTTTTTCGTTTGAGTGTGATAGAATAAGCGTGGAGGTGAGACACGATGAAGTGTGTCGCAACGTGCGCGTTTGGCGTAGAAACAGCATTGAAAAACGAAATGAAAGAAGCGGGATTTGTCATCGAGCGCAGTGATAATGGCAAAGTGTACTTCGATACAGATCTTGCCGGTATGATTGAGGCGAACATGGCTCTTCGTACCGCTGACCGTATTTTCATCGTCCTTGGGGCGGCCATCGTGAAGACATTCGATGCACTCTTTGCGGCCGTGAAGCAATGGGATTTGCATCGCTATCTAGAACCGACAGGACGTTTCCTCATTCAGGCAAAAAGTGTCAAATCGACATTGTATAGTTTGCGTGACATTCAATCTATTGGAAAAAAAGCCTTGATTGAAAACCTTAAGACTGCAACAGGGCAGGCAATATTTCCTGAGACCGGTGCACCGCATCCCTTGTTGTTCAATCTCGTAAACGATCAAGTTGAGCTATGGCTCGATACGAGTGGTGAAGCGTTGCACAAACGGGGCTACCGCCTGAAACAAGGTGAAGCCCCCATCAAGGAAACGCTGGCTGCAGCCCTTGTCTTACTGAGTTTTTACCAAAGTGGTCGTCCCCTCTATGATCCATTTTGTGGTGCTGGCACACTGGTCATTGAAGCCGCCATGCTTGCTAAGAAAATGGCCCCTAATCTCAATCGTACGTTTGCCTTCGATGCGTATTCTTTTGTGGATCAAACCGTTCGCAAGCGCGTTCGCGTCGCCCTTTTAAAACGGATTGACCAGACGGTCACACCACATATTCATGCCAGTGACATCGATCGCCACATAGTTGAAGCAGCCATGCACAATGCCGAAGCTGCTGGCGTCGATGATATCATACATTTTCAAGTGAGTGATTATAAATTGCGTGCATATGATGCGCCATTTGGTCTCATTTTGACCAATCCACCTTACGGCGAGCGGCTTGATACAACCGATGAAGCCGAAAAGCTTTATCAAGGCCTTGCAGCGCGTTATCATCAGCTTACGACCTACAGTTTGTTCATGATCACGGCGTATCCGGGAATAGAAGGTATCTTCCGTAAACAAGCGAACCGGACCCGCGTATTTTTCAACGGCAACATCAAAGCACGCTATTATCAGTTCCATGGTCCTAAAGCGCCTGCCGCCCCTGAAAAAAGTTAGGCATAAGCTAACTAAATTTTCGGGAATATGCTATAATGCATGTGGCAGGTGAGTTTCATGAGTAAAGATGACAAAAAGAAGTACTTGATTCTCAAGGATCGCAACATCTATAAAGGCTTGATTATTTTAGCCATTCCGCTTATGCTGAACAATCTTCTCAAGTCGTTGCATGACATCGTCGACATGATTTTTGTCGGCCGTATTCCCGATGTTGGGACGCAAGCGGTCGCAGCCATCCAGCTCACCTTTCCGGTCATGTTCACCTTTTTGTCACTAGGCATGGGGATGAGTGTAGCAGGGACAGCGCTGATTAGCCAGTTTCTTGGCATGGGACATCGTCGCGAGGCACGTCGGTATGCTTCGCAACTCCTCGTTCTTGCGGTGTTGTTAGGTTTAATTTTGAATGTAGTTTCCTTTTTGGCGGCGCCAGCCATTATCCGTTCAATGGGCGTCGATCCCCTCGCTTCAGCTACCGATGCGTTTATCTTCGAAAGTAGTACGCGCTATTTACGCATACGCGCGTTTGAGTTGCCGTTTCTCTTTTTGTTTTTCTCATTGTTGGCGGTGCGCCAGGCGGGTGGGGATACCACGACACCCGTTTTGGTCAGTGGTACGGCGATTGTAACCAATATCTTTTTGTCATATGTGTTCATTCGTGTACTCGGATTAGGGGTGCCGGGTGCTGCATATGCAACACTTGTGGCCAATGTTTTGATCATGCCGGCGGCCCTTTATTTGCTGTTTTTTGCCAAATCCGGCATTACTGTTAAAATGGCGGACATGCGCCTTGAAAAAGGTGTGGTCAAAGATCTGGTCAAAACCGCTGTTCCCGCCTCGATGGGGCAGGCGATTACGGCCATCGGTTTTTATCTGATGAACGGTATCATCTACTCATATGGTGCTGAGACCGTCGCCGCGTTTGGTGTGGGTAACCGCATCATGTCGATGATCCTGCATCCCGTGATGGCCATGGGTGGTGTCTTGAGTGCTTATATCGGACAAAATATCGGGGCGCACAATCCTGAGCGCGCCCGCTTGACTTTTCGCAAAGCGATGTTGCTATCCTCAGGGACGATGGCTGTTGGTGCCGGCATAATTATGGTATTCAGAGCATTTTTGGCGGGACTGTTCATTGTCAATGACCCGGTTGCATTGGCGCTCGCTGTGGAGTACATGTTCTACATCTTGCTTGGCTTACCTTTGATGGCCGTTTTTCAGACATTTATGGGAACATACAATGGGACCGGTTTTACGCATTTTTCGTTTGTGCTTTCTGTCACCCGTCTGTGGGGCATGCGGATTCCGCTGGTCGTGGCGTTTCGTGAGTGGACAGCGCTTGGCCCAAGTGGTATCTGGTATGCCATGTTGGTATCAAACTTTACGGCAGCACTACTCGGACTCGTGCTTTATAGTCGGCTCACGTTTCAACCTAAGGTACGTATCGACGAGCCCATTACAAAACATGTGGAATTCAAAACAACATAAAAAAGGTGTGGCTCAAACGAACCACACTTTTTTTATGCTGTATGCACTGGGTTTCGATGAATGAACAAGCCGTGTTCGATCAAATCCATCACGACATTGACAATGTAGTTCACATCATCATTGTTTTGGCCGATATCGAGCATGACCTTGAGCCCGATGAAGTTGGTGATGCCCATCAGGATGAAACTGGTGACTTCTGTATCGACGGCGCGGATTTCGCCCTTTTCAACCGAACGATCTAGACCCTTGACATACCGTTCGGCAAACGAGGCATAATAGTTTTTGAAGAGCGTCCGGTCGATATAGAGGGATTCCCAAATGATGTTGTACATGTGCGGTTGAGATTTGACAAGTTCAATAAAAGCCTTGATGCCTTCCCGTTCTTTGTCATAGCGACTGTCAACCTGTGAAACTTTTGCGGCGATTTCCCGGCGGATGTTGTGTGAAAACATAATGAGCAGATGTTTGTACAAATCCAGTTTGCTCGGAAAGTATAAGTAGAAGGTGCCTGCGGCAACGCCGGCATTTTTAGTAATGGTATTGACGGTGGTACCGTGGTAGCCTTTTTCGTAGAAGCAGTTGATGGCGGCGTCGATGATGGCGTTGAATGTGTTTTTAGCATTGCGTGTCAAAGGTTCTTTAATAAGTGTTTGCATGGAAACCTCCTGTTGTCTATCAATTAGATTGACAGTGAAAGCGTTTTATGATAGAATAAAATTAAAGTGAATGGGTATTCAGTTTATGAATAATCGTTCATGTAACCAGTATAAACCAACCGTGTCAAAATTGCAACCCTCATTTTGGGAAGCTAAACTATAAAGGAGGCAGTATGAGTAAAGTCTATATTGTAGCAGCAAAGCGCACTGCGATCGGTGCATTCATGGGGTCATTGTCAACGTTGCATCCCGCAGAATATGGGGCTGAAGTGGTTAAAACACTTCTAGAAGAAACGGGTGTGCCCGCCGCGAAAATCGATGAAGTCATCGTGGGGAACATTTTGCCTGCTGGACTCGGTCAAGGTGTTGCGCGTCAAGTATCAATTAAAGCAGGCATTCCTGATCATGTACCAGCCTATGCCGTCAACATGGTATGCGGTTCGGGCATGAAAAGTGTTATGAATGCGTTTTCTGGCATTCGGGCCGGCTTGACACATCTGATTGTGGCCGGTGGCGTCGAATCCATGTCCAAAGCGCCGTACATTTTACCCGATCGTATTCGCACAGGCATCAAGATGGGTGGCTTTCAGGTGAAAGACCATATGATAGACGACGTACTGACGGATGCTTTCAATCCGATTCATATGGGTGTCACCGCTGAAAACATCGTCGAGAAGTTCGATCTCTCGCGTGAAGCACAAGATCAGTTTGCCATCACCAGCCAGCAACGCGCTCTAAAAGCAGTTGAAGCCGGCCGGTTCAAAGATGAAATCGTGCCGATTACTATTCAGACCCGCAAGGGGTCATTCGTCTTTGAAAATGACGAGTATCCGAATGCCCAAACCACGTTTGAGAAACTGTCCACGTTGAGAGCTGCGTTCAAAAAGGACGGCACTGTCACCGCTGGGAACAGTTCGGGCATCAATGATGGTGCGAGCTTTACACTGATTGCCAGCGAAGAAGCAGTGAAGGCCTATGGTTTGAAACCGCTGGCTGAAATCGTCGGTATCGGTCAGGGTGGCGTTGATCCAAACTATATGGGACTCGGTCCAACACCTGCGATTGAGGCAGCATTGAAGCATGCGGATGTGTCGTTTGAAACCATTGAATTGTTTGAACTGAATGAAGCTTTTGCGGCCCAAAGTCTCGGAGTTCTCCATGAAATTAAAGACGCTTATGGCGTCGATGTTGATGCGATGATTGAGAAGACTAACGTCAATGGCGGTGCCATTGCTCTAGGTCATCCAGTAGGTGCAAGCGGCAACCGCATCATGGTTACGTTGTTGCATGAAATGATCAAGTCACATAAAACATACGGTCTTGCCTCACTTTGTATCGGTGGTGGCATGGGGACGGCCGTTATCTTGAAAAGGGAGTTGTAAGTATGCGTCTTAAAGATAAGATAGCCGTCATCACAGGCGGTGCACAAGGACTCGGTGAAGCGATGGCTGTACAGTTTGCCCAAGAAGGGGCACGCGTCATTGCTGTGGACATGCAAGAACTCAAATATGAAGAAGCGGGTGTCGAAGGGGCTATCTTGAACGTCACCGATGCAGCCGACTGCAAAGCATTCTTCGATGGCGTCATCGAAAAATATGGCAAGATTGATATTCTCGTCAACAACGCCGGCATCACTCGTGATGCGATGACGCGGAAAATGACCGATGAGCAATGGGATCTCGTCATGGACGTTAATCTCAAAGGGGTCTTCAACTTGACACGCCACATCGGTCCGCACATGGAAAATGAAGGTGGCGGCTCGATTATCAATATTTCAAGCGTTGTCGGTGAGTATGGCAACATCGGTCAGGCGAACTATGCCGCGACTAAAGCCGGTTTGATTGGTTTATCGAAAACATGGGCCAAGGAATTTGCGCGTAAAGGCGTGCCGGTTCGTGTGAACGCCATCGCACCGGGGTATATCATGACTGATATTTTGAAAACCGTACCCGAGGATCTGCTCAAGCAGTTTGCTGCGCTCACGATGTTGAAGCGGCTCGGTGAACCCGAAGAAGTTGCCAAAGCAGCCTTGTTCCTTGCCAGTGATGAATCCTCATATATCACCGGGCATGTACTCAGTGTCAATGGTGGCATGAGACTTTAATTCAGGGAGTGATTACCATGCCACAGGACATCCATGTCGGGATTGTCGGCATCGGCATATATTTACCGAAAAAAACGCGGACTGCTGCAGAGATTGCAGCAGCAACTCAAGGGATTTGGACGGAAGAAGCTGTAATTGAAAAACTGGGAATCCGATCCATCCACATCCCTTCTGATACCGATGGGACACAAGAAATGGCCGTCAAAGCGGCTTGGGATTGCTTGAAAAAAACCGGCACTGATCCGAAGGACATCGATGTGATTTTGTCTATAGGTGAAGAATGGAAAGAGTATCCTCTAACAACGTCTGCCTTATATGTTCAAGGTGAGATTGGTGCTGAAAACGCCTGGGGCATCGATGTGCAAAATCGTTGCTCTACAGGCGTCAGCGCCTTGAAAATGGCCAAGGATATGCTGATGGCGGACGAAGACATCTCCACGATCATGATTGTAGGCGGTTATCGTAATGGTGACTTTGTCGATTATGCGGATAAGCATATGTCGATGATGTACAACTTGTCTGCGGGAGCAGCCGCCTTGATTCTTCAAAAAAATCTTGGTCGCAATGTGTTGCTTGGCTCACATATCATCGCCGACGGTACACTCTCAAGAACGGCAGGGGTGGCCATTGGTGGCATCGCTGAGCCCATCACACACGACAACTTGTCTTATGCCTATCAATCCTTGAAACTGATGGAGCCACAAAAGATGAAGAATCGACTCAATGCGGTGTCGATGGTCAATTGGTTCACTTGTATCGATGAAGCACTCCGCAAGTCGGGATACACACGGCAAGATATTGATTATCTGGCTATTTTGCATATTAAACGCTCTGGTCACCACGCCATGCTCGATGCACTTGGTTTGACCGATGAACAAACGATTTATCTTGAAGATTTCGGCCATATCGGTCAAATTGACCAGATGTTGTCTCTTCATCTTGCGCTTGAGCGAGAACGGATTCAAGACGGTTCGGTCATCTGCATGATCGCCGCTGGGATTGGTTATGTATGGGGTGCATCGATTGTGAAATGGGGGATCCACCAATGAGCACGTTCATCGACTTAGTCTTTAACAGCTTACGCTTTGGCAGCATCGTTGCCTTGGCAACGCTGGGCATTGTACTTATTTTCCGAACTAGTAAGACGACCAACTTTGCCCAAGGCTCCATCGGAACACTTGGGGCATATTTTGCGGCTTGGTTGACGCAGACACGCGGCACCGGCATCGGCATCATCGACAGCATATGGTTGGCGTCGCTTCTTGCGATTGTCTTCGGTTTTATTGTTGGATTGCTTGTTGATTTGGTCATCATTCGCAGGGTGGGTGAAAACCCGCTCTCCAAACAGATGATTACGTTGGGACTGATTTTATTGATAATCGGTCTCATTCCTCAACCATGGGTGTTTGGTGCTCAAGGTTATCGTTCACTGACACCGAGTTATTTCAGTGGTCATCTTGACATGTTTGGTGCATCGGTATCGTACAATGTCATCTTCTTTATCCTTATTACATTGGTTTTGATGGCCATCATTTTTCTCTTTATCCAACGGACCCGTTGGGGACTGGCGACACGCGTTACGGCCTCGGATACGCAAACAGCACGTTTGATGGGTGTCCCGACTAACACGGTGACCATGATGTCATGGGCGTTTGCTGCAGCGATGGGGACCATGGCGGGACTCATGATTGGTCAAAACGCCATTCGCATCGATATGTTGGTTACCATTCAAGTAACGGCATTCTTTGCGGCGACCTTTGGTGGTTTTCAAACCTTTCATGGTCCAATTATAGCGGCGGTAATCATCGCCTTTATGCGTTACACAATCTATACGTATGTCAGTGATACGTGGGACAACACCATCGTGTGGGTGTCCATCTTACTGTTCCTATACTTCAAACCATACGGCTTGTTTGGCAAAGCCCCAGCAGAGAAGGTGTAGATGATGGGCAAAATAAGATCAACTATTCTTAGTGCTATGAAGCGCTTTTGGGCATTTGTCAAAGTGCATCCACCTTTACAGTACGTCTTGTTGGGTGTGCTGCTTGCCATCTTGTTTTTAGCACCGTATGTACCAGTCATACCCGGCAACTTGTTGTCTAACTCGTATTTGGCGAGCATGGCCATTTATGCCATTGCGGCTTTGGGCATCAACTTACTACTTGGCTTCAGTGGTTTGATATCGCTGGCGACGGCTGGTTTTATGGGCGTGGGCGCGCTTGGCCTCATTGTGCTCATGAATGACCTGCCGATTCCATTCACCGACCAAACCGGTGTACCATTTAGCGTTGCCGTCATCATGTTGCTGGTCATTTCCGGACTGCTTGGCGCGTTGGTCGGAATCATCTCGTTGCGCGTTCAAGGCATATACTTGGCTATTACGACGCTGTTTGTCGCCCAAATATTACATACGGTTTTCACTTCGATTCGTTCCGTATTTGGGGGTGCAGCCGGCATTTCACTCGGAGCCCTTCGCTTGTTTGGTGGCAGGCTTGTTTTGAACAAGGATATTCCTTATCGCTTCGGATTTGATCGCTACTGGTTGTTCATCATCATCGTCGTGACCCTTGTTGTAACTATGATTATCGTTCATAACATTGTCAAAAGCCGTACGGGTCGGGCGTTTATGGCTATGAGTCGCAGTCATAACGCGGCGAAGGCTATGGGAATCAACATTGTCAAGTACCGGGTGATGAGTTTTGTAATCGCGACGATTTTGGCCACGCTGGCCGGAATTATGTATACGGTTTGGAATCAACATGCACCCAATAACCGCTGGGATTTGATGATTAGTCTAACGGTGGTGGCTGTGGTTGTTGTCGGCGGGTTGAAATCCATTCCCGGCACAGTATTTGGCGCCTTCATGATTTATGCTTTCCCAAGGATTTTCTTGTCGTTTCTTGCGAATTTCTTCATTGTCGGTGGGTTGCTGATTATATTTGTTATCTTGTTTTACCCTAACGGACTGGTTTACTTGCCAACCGATTTGAAGAAAGGCTATTACAAGCTG
>RECF01000085.1 GCA_007694145.1 Acholeplasmatales bacterium
CTGTTTGGGCCAACGAAACTACCCATTGATCGTGTGCTTCAGCTCCCGGTCGATGCGTTTGAAACCATTCGTCTGATTGATTATGAGGGCAAGGATCAGGAGATGGCAGCCGTATCGATGGGCGTTGCCCGCACCACGGTGCAAAGATTGTACAGCCAAGCACGAAAAATCATCGGTAAGGCGATCGTTGAAGGTGCCCACATCGAAATCCAAGGGGGCGAGTATGTCCTCAATCGCACCAGTAGCCCAAAGGACTGTGGCTTTGTTCGGAGCGACCACACCCACAAAGTGGTAGCCATTGCCATCGCAGAACAGGATGTAGCCGAACATTTCGGGAAATCGAAAGCCTTTTGGTTGTGTCGTTATGAAGAGGGTGTATTGAAGCGCAAAGATATTATCCTACCCGACCCCGAGGCCAACATGGCGTGTCGTCACTATATGCAAAGTTTGCTTGTACAGACGATCATCGCCGGTGGGATGGGCGAACAGGCGCTAAAACGGTATCATGCCGATGGTTTTGAAGTGCTTCACGGTGCCGGCGATCCTGCCGAAGTGCTCAAGCAATATGAAGCTGGTGCGCTTAAACCCCTTAGTGAAAGTGACATCAAGACGAATTGTCATGGCAAGGACGGCGACTGTGAGCACGATGAAGCCTACGATCCATGTTGTCATGAACAGATTGAAGAAGACGATGACTGTGGTGGAACCTGTTAGTCATCATCCTCCCCTCGAAGTTGTCTATCAAACCCGCGACCGCTCAACAACGGTAGCGGGTTTTTCTTTAGCAAGCGACGCATAGGTTGTCACAAGAAATCTCTGCACAACCTGCCGTTGGGCATGCTATAATGAGGTATCACGTCATCACGCAAGGAGTGTATCAGATGACAGCACCTACTTCACAAAAACTACTTGTGACCATCATCAAGAAAGGTTACAGTAAAAAACTGGTCAAAGAAGGCGTTGCCTTAGGGTTGCGAGGCTCGACAGTCATCCATGGTCGAGGCACCGTCAATCCTGAACTTTTCGAGTCATTGCTTGGTCTGACGTATGATCCGGACCGCGACGTCATTTTGACCTTGCTTGACACGTCAGTCCTTGATAGGGTCAAGGCACGGTTCATGGAACTCGGTAAGATGGCCAAGAAAAATACCGGCATCATGTTTGTGATTGATGTAGACGCGGCACTCTTTTCTACTGCAAAACTTGACTTGAACCAGGAGGAACGACCATGAAAACGTATCAGTGCATCATCACCATCACCACACGTGGCACCGGCACCGATGTTGTCGATGCAAGCCGTCGCCATGGCGCTACCGGCGGCACCATTTTGAGCGGTCGGGGCACCGGTTCAACGGAGACACGGAAGTTTTTAAGCCGCTTCATCGAACCGGAAAAAGAAATCGTCATCACATTGGTTGAAAAAGAAAAGGCCGAAGCGGTCATGAACGGGATCCAGGAAGCCTTGCATTTGGAAGAACCGGGGAAAGGCTTGGTCTTTGCTTTGCCGGTTGAGGAAGTGCTCGGCCTGACAAGACTAGAAAACGCACACCATGAGGAGACTTGAGAAGACGATGACCGACCACAATGAAGTTCTGTTCAAGTTTGAAGGGGTCCGGTATCGCGACGTCTTATTTATCGATGACTTTGCTATTCCTGCTGGTAAAATTACGTGCATCACGGGGGCGAGTGGCGGCGGCAAGACGACGCTTTTACGACTGCTTGCCAAACTGGTTTCTCCCGATGAAGGGACCCTCACTATGTTTGATGAATCGCTGTCTGAACGGCACAGCGTCATGCATCGTCGCGAAGTGGCGTTGCTCAGTCAGCAACCGATCCTTTTTCCGGGCACGGTCGCGGATAACCTTCGTGTCGGACTGGCCCTTGAGGGTAAAGATGCCACCGATATGGACCTTTTAGCGGTGATGCAGTCCGTCCGGCTCAAGCAAGCGCTCGATGCCGATGTCGAACATCTCTCAGGCGGCGAAGCCCAACGGCTGGCGCTGGCTAGGGTGTTGTTGCTAGACCGACCGGTCATTTTGCTGGATGAGCCGTCGAGTGCCTTAGATGAGGAGACGGAAAGTCAAATCATCCAAATGGTGGTTGACATTGTCAAAGCACAGGGGAAAACCTTGGTAATGGTCACCCATTCGACGCAAGAGGCACGTCGGCATGCTGATGTGATCGCGACCCTTGAAAATGGTCGACTCAAAGGGCGTGATGACCATGCCTGAAGGCGTTCTAGATTTGACCTATTGGCAAGTGGGTTTGGCGTATGGGTTTGCCCTCATGGTGCTTGTCATGTTGAAGCGACGAGGCATACCGCGTGAGAAATTATTGGTCTGGGCCACGTTTCGCATGACGCTTCAGCTTGTACTTGTGGGGCTGTTGCTTGGTTGGGTGTTCGACCACCCACATCCGCTTCTCACCGCGTTGATTGTCTGCGTTATGGTCGTGTTTGCGGTGTTCACCGTGTTGCGGAAGTTTCGTGAAGAGATGGGTCCGCGCCTGAAAAAAGTTGTCATGGTGACGTTGCCCCTTGGCACGTTACCGGTTATTTTCTTTTTCATCTTAATCGTCATCCAAGTGCGGCCCTATTTCAATCCTCGCTACGTCATTCCTTTAACCGGTATGATTATCGGCAACAGCATGACCGGTATCTCACTTGGTTTGCGCAGCATGATTGACCACTTCAAACATCGCCACCGCGAAATCGAGCAATGGCTCATTCTTGGCGCCTATCCTTCACAAGCTGTCGACGGGGTCGTGAACAGCAGTTTTGACGCGGCCATCCTGCCAACCTTGAACAGCATGCTTGGCATGGGTATCATCTTTTTGCCGGGTATGATGAGTGGTCAGATTTTGTCGGGTGTCGACCCGACCATTGCCATCTTGTACCAGATTGCCATCATGATGGGCATCCTAGGTGGGGTCAGTTTGACCACCTATCTATTTCTTCGTTTTGGCAGCCGAACATTTTTCAATAAACAGCATCAGTTGGTACAAAAGGCATGACGAATGGCTGGTGTCATGCTATAATGTCTAATATATTCAGAGAATGAGGATACGTCCTTACCATCTGATGGGCGTCGCGCAATCGATGACCCAACACAATCATTCAGGAGGGTTTGTATGAGAAAAGTTATCATGAGTTTTGTCTTACTTTTGGCGACCTTTGTGTTTGCCGCGTGTACTATCGAAGCCTTACCAAGAGAACAAAATTTGCTCCGTGACCTGATTGCCGACTTTGAGATACCGGCTGTCGCACTTGAAAACATCACGTTGCCTGACAGCTATGAAGATGTGGCGATCAGCTGGTCATCCGACATGCCGGATGTTTTGTCTGAAAGCGGGGTCGTGGTGCGTCCGTTTTATCAAGAAGGTGATGTTACCGTCACCTTGACCGCCACTTTCACCTTAGGGGACGTCAGTCTGGAAAAATCGTTCCCTGTCTATGTTCAGGCACTATCAGAAGGCCTATCCGACTGGCTGTTGTTTGTTGAGGCGTTCCATAGCTATGCTTTTCCTTACACAGAGGTCGACAGCCATCTCGAGTTGCCCGAAAGCATTGCCGGTCAGCCTGTACAATGGACATCAAACCGTCAAGCGACTGTCACCAATGCGGGTGAAGTGACCCAACCGTTGTATTTTTCTGGGTCGACGAGTGTGCGGATGACGTTGGTTGCCGAACGTCAAGTTGAAGGTGAAAACAAGGTGGTCTGGCGTGAGTTTAGTCTTACCGTTCTGCCTCTTGATCTTGAAGCGTCTCTTTCGATTATCCCTGAACGTCTGGAAACTTTCCTTGACGATCACTTCATGATGACTGGTACGGAAATCGACTATGACATTCCGCTACCGACAAGTTTCCAAGGCTTCCCGATTACGTGGGAAACCTCTAATATCGCTGCACTCAGTCCGGGTGGTTACGTCGGATTGCCCCTTGCTGGTGATGGACCCGAAGTGGTTACTTTGAGTGCCGTTGCGAGTTATGACGATGGTGAAGAAATCTTAGAAGTCGCCCGCTTAGTCTATGAGATCACCGTCTTGCCACGGGATGCCAAACTGGTCACTGAAACTGTCTCCTTACCGTTTACGAGTATTGCGGATGAGTATATTGTTGAAGAGGGTGAGCTGGCGGTTTATTACATGAACAACGGTTCTGTACCGTATGTGGACATCGCTGACTTCATCGCGTTGATTGAAGGTGCCATCGTTTCACAAGAACTCGAAATCATCGTCGAGGACGGCGTTGTGACGGTCCGTTACACGTATGTCGCCTCAGAAGAAGAGGATGTAGACGAAAATGGCATAGAAGACGAAGAAGGTCTTTTAGGGGCTGAAGAAAACGGCGAAGAAGAACCTGAAGTGACGATTTATGAGTTGATCGCCGACTTCAATGAGAACACGGTTTTTGTCAACCGCTACGGATTCTTCTCTGCGATTGCCGAAGCGACCCAGACCGACTTTGGTCAGGATTTGTTTGTCATCGATTATATTTTCAACCCCTCCGAAGGCGTGACATTTGACCTCGGTGCGTACCGGATGGAACTCGTGCAACATGAAGACAAGTTCCTGATGCAGTTTCATCTTGCCAATTTGTTCTTCACCGGTTCAATGTTTGATGTCTACTATAACGGGGATGCCCTGATTGGTGTCGACACCTATCAAATCTCGGCCCTTGAAACGATTGAAACACTGAATGAAACCACCAAACGTGGCACCGTGCCCTATGATATGCTCGATGCGACGTATCATTTCCTCAATTTCACGTTCGACCACTTCTTTGGTTTGAAAATCGCCAGTGAGATTGAAACATACTACGAGTTCTTTGAAGCCCGCCGCAGCGGCTTTATGAGCAGTGGTGCGAGTACGCATTACAATGCGGTATTCCGTTCGGCAATCGATCTTGATGATTTACATACCGATTTGCGTCATCCGGGTTATTTCATGGACTTCCGCAATTTTGACGGACGTCTGTTCTGGGAGTACCTAGCCCCACGCACGACCCGCTTCTTCCAAGCATTCCAACTTGAACTACCGGGTCACTGCAACGCCCCACGGGTTCGTTACTTCAACAACGATACCATCGCGCTTGTCCGGATTTCCGGTTTCAATGTCGATACCCCCGATCAGTTCCGTGATGATTTGACGGCTGCACAAAACCGCGGTGTGGAAACAGTCATCGTCGATGTGTCCTGTAATACGGGCGGTATTATCGGAACCATGTTGCAAACACTTGGCTACATGACCGATGAACCACTCCCTTACCATAGCGTTAACGCGGGTGATGGTGCGACCACAACGGCTTACTACGGCACCAACAACGAAGCGTTTGACTTCGACTGGTATTTGCTCACAAGCCCTGTCACCTACAGTGCCGCAAACTTGTTCGCATCCATGGTGCGGGAACTCGGCATCGCCCCCATCGTCGGTGAACAGTCATCCGGTGGTGCAAGCTCCATCACCACCAACTTCTTGCCCTCGGGTGCGATTGTAATCATGAGCAGTCCGAATGTGCTCGCCGATGCCAACTATGAAAGCATTGAGTTCGGCATTCCTGTAGACATCTCAGTTCCAGCGGTACAGTTCGGCCAGTTTTCTAATGTCTTGGCTGCCATTGCCGAATATGAGGCCAGCCTGCCTGTCAATGCACTGCCAGATAACGTTCTTGACGCCCTTGATTACGTTTATGATCCTGCGTATGAATATGGTCATGTCGTGCTTGAAAATAATACCTTTACGGGGACGTACTCGTTAGAAGACCTCGATGCCGGTCGGCCGATGAACGACATCGCCCGTTACCTGGGTGCGTTGTATCGCCACGACGGTTCGACAGTAGAAAACATCGCCTATGAGGGTGTTGTCTATGCGTGGAATGAAGACGGTACGTTGGTCGGTTCAAACTGGGAAGATGCTGAAGGCAATACACTCGTCAGTGTCATTGTGGCGGCGTGGCTTGCAGAAGAAGGCCCCATTGTCTTGACGCTTCATGATGGCCTCCATACGCTTGATTTGACCTTTGAGCTTGTCGTGCTGCTTGATACACTCCAAAGTCAAGTTCAAAGTGCGCTTGACTATGCATACGATCCAGCCTACACATACGGTGAGGTCGTGCTTGAAGACAATACCTTTACTGGTCACTATACGCTTGAAGACATCGATGCTGGTCTGCCGATGAACGACATTGCCCGTTACCTTGGGGCGCTTTACCGTCAAGAAGGTTCGACTGTGCACCATATCGAGTACGACGGGATTGTCTATGCGTGGAATGAAGACGGTACGCTGGTCGGCTCGAACTGGGAAGATGCCGAAGGCAATACGCTTGTCAGTGTGATTGTGGCGGCGTGGCTTGCAGAAGAAGGTCCCATTGTCTTGACGCTTCATGATGGCCTCCATACGCTTGATTTGACCTTCGTGATTTCAGTTGTTTTGCCTGACTAATCAATCAGCTTAAGTTTTTGTGCGCTCCGGACGTTGTCCGGGGCGCTTTTACTTGTCGACACATGAGGTTTGACAAGCGAAGCAATTGCGGTACAATAGATGTGATAGGAGCGTGATATCATGCAAGCAGATACGATTGGGTTGAGCATCCTACTCATTGCCATCGGTTTGGTGGTTGCGAAACTGATCAGGTTGCGTTTTAGTATTTTCTCAAAGTTCTTTTTACCGAGTTCTGTCATTGCCGGGTTTTTGTTTTTGTTGCTGGGGCCTGAAGTGCTCGGACGCTTTTTTAGCGAAGGATCAAGATGGGAGTATGGTCTGTTTACAGCGGATGTGAACCGTGTTTTTTCGTCGATTCCGGCCTTGTTGATCACGGTGATTTTTGCTGGGCTGTTTATCGGCAAGACCATCCCAAACATCAAAGAAATTTGGATGACGGCGGGACCGCAGGTCTCTTACGGGCAAACCGTGGCCTGGGGGCAGTACGTGTTTGGCATCTTGGTTGCGATGGTATTGTTGGTGCCTCTTTTTGGTGCCGATCCGATGGTCGGCGCTTTAATTGAAATTGCCTTTGAAGGTGGGCACGGTACCGCTGCTGGGCTCGCTTCGACGTTTGAAGACCTCGGGTTTGCCGAAGGGGCGGATTTGGCGATGGGTCTGGCGACGGTCGGCGTCGTCGGCGGGGTTGTCCTTGGGGTTATCTTGATTAACTGGGGCGTCCGCAAGCAAAAGACGAACTATTTGCAAAAACCGGAAGATTTTGATGAAGCTGAGCTGCGTGGAATCATCGATGTGGAAAACCGCCAGTCAAGTGGTACGCTGACAGTTTCACCACAATCGATTGAGCCGTTGGCACTGCATCTGGGGATGATTGGGATTGCCATTTTGATTGGTGCGGGCATCTTGCAAGGTCTCATCTTTATTGAAGACAGGACGTGGGGGGCCAATGATGGGATTCTCATCATGAATTACATTCCACTCTTTCCACTGGCGATGATCGGTGGTGTCATCTTACAATTGTTCTTGATGCGTTTTGACAAGTTTCAATTGGTCGACCGAGAAATGATCAACCGGCTTCAAGGCCTTGCGCTTGATTTTCTTGTAGTCAGCGCCATTGCGACCTTGTCGCTACGCGTCATCGGTGAAAATATTTGGATTTTCCTGATTTTGGCTGCGGTGGGGATTCTCTGGAATGTCGGCGCCTTCCTTTTCTTAGCGCGGCGCATGATCCCGAAAAACTGGTTTGAACGTGGGATTGGCGACTTCGGTCAATCGATGGGTATGACCGCAGCCGGTTTGATGTTGATTCGGATTGTCGATGCCAAAGGCGATACGCGCGCACTCGAGGCGTTTGGCTACAAGCAACTGCTCTTTGAACCATTTGTCGGTGGGGGTGTCATGACCGCGATCAGTGTGCCGCTCATCTTTAACTTCGGACCGGTACCAATTTTCATTTTCGTGACCTTAGTCACCATAGGGTGGTTGTTGGTCGGCTTATTGTACTTCGGTAGAAAAGACGCCTCAGACATGCGTTGAATAAAATGAGAACATCCGCACGGGATGTTCTTTTTTTAACCGGCGCCGCAAGCTATGTGTCGAACATGAAAAAAATGAGCGTTCCCTCTTGACAAAATCGCTGCTAAACGATAAAATACAAGTGTATTAGCACTCAAAGACAACGAGTGCTAACAAAATAACCAAAAATGGAGGGATTACCATGTTCAGACTCACACCATTTACCGGCACACCTACCAAGCGCACCCAGTTCAGCGACTTTGAGAATTTGATCGACGATTTCTTCTCAGGGATGCCGATGCGCACCTTGCGCCATGACACGTTCAAACTCGATGTCCGCCAAGATGGAGAAACCTATTTGATTGAAGCGGATTTGCCCGGTGTCAAGAAAGAAGAAGTTCATGTGTCCTACGATGACGGCTTATTCACCATCGCCGTCGAGCGTCAAGAAGAAACCGAAGACAAGCATGAAGGCTACTTGCACCGTGAACGGCGCATGTCCTCGATGAAACGTTCGATCAACTTGCCCGATCTTGATCCACAACAAATCAAGGCGCGTCTTGAAGAGGGCGTCTTGAAAGTCGTCGCTGAAAAACAGGCTGTGCAAGACACCCGCACCGTCATCGACATTGAATAACGGTGCCATGCCGGGGGAAGACCCCGGCATTTTTCTAACAAGGAGGTGCATCCAACGATGCAAGAAAAAATGACCCAGTCACTCCAGCAGGCGATGCAAGAAGCGCAACATGTCGCGACGCGTTATGAGCATGCCGCACTCTCACCCGAACATATCCATTTCGGTCTTTTGCGTGCTGAGGGCACGATGATTCCACCGTTGCTTGAGTCGATGCAAGTTTCCGTTCATGCTTTGCGCGACGCAGTGCGGGCGTCACTAGAAAAACACCCCAAAGATACAACCAACCAAGAACACTACTTGTCAAGACGGGCCAACCAGATTCTGCTCAAAGCCGATGATGTCCGTCAATCGATGCAAGACAGTCACCTGAGTCCTGAACATGTCTACCTTGCCTTAATCAAGACGTCGCAAACAGATTCGTTTGAGCTGCTGAAACAGTTCAAGGTGACTGAACCCGCCTTCAAGGCAGCCCTTGAAACACTTCGGCAAGGGAAGACCATCCGCTCAGACGCCCCTGAAGCCACCTATGATGTGTTGAACAAGTATGGCCGCGACCTCGTAGCCCTTGCGCGGGCAGGTAAACTCGACCCAGTCATCGGCCGAGATGAAGAAATCCGGCGCGTCATCCGGATTCTTTCAAGACGGACCAAAAACAACCCGGTATTAATCGGGGAACCGGGCGTCGGGAAAACGGCGATTGCTGAAGGGCTTGCGAACCGAATCCTCGCTGGTGATGTGCCGGAAGGACTCAAGGGCAAAACTTTGTTCGCCCTCGATATGGGGGCGCTTGTGGCCGGGGCGAAGTATCGCGGTGAGTTCGAAGAACGCCTCAAAGCGGTCCTTCATGAAATCAGCCGCTCTGAAGGTCAAATCATCTTGTTCATCGATGAGTTGCACTTGATAGTTGGCGCCGGTAAGGGTGAAGGTGCGATGGATGCCGGCAACTTGCTCAAACCGCTGCTCGCCCGCGGTGAACTACATTGCATCGGGGCGACAACCCTTGATGAGTACCGGAAATATATCGAGAAAGACGCAGCCTTAGAACGTCGCTTCCAACAGGTGATCATCGATCAACCAACCGTTGAAGACACCCTCTCAATCTTACGAGGTATTAAGGAGAAATTCGAGATCCACCACGGTGTCCGCATCAGCGACCAGGCACTTGTGGCCTGTGCAACACTTTCAAACCAGTACATCACCGACCGATTCTTGCCCGACAAAGCCATCGATTTGATGGATGAAGCGGCTGCGATGATTCGGACGGAAATTGATTCGATGCCGGCCGAACTTGACCAGTTAAGCCGAAAACTGCTTCAGTTAGAAATTGAAAAGACCAGTCTTGCAAAGGAAAAAGACGCCGCTTCAAAAGCGCGTTTGAAGACACTTGAAGATGACATCGCCACCCTTAAGGAAACACACGGGGCCTTGAAACTGAAATGGGACAATGAAAAACAAAGCCTCGGTGAAATCAAGACACGCAAGCAACATATCGAGACAATCCAACGTCAAATTGAAGAAGCGCGTCGAGACTATAACCTTGAACGTCTTGCCCGCTTGCAGTATGGAGAACTACCAGAAGCCGAGGCAGCGCTTGAAGCCGCGCGCATGAAAGCCAACGCATCGACCCTCGTAAAAGAAGCTGTCACCGAAGAAGAGATTGCCGCCATTGTGTCGCGGTGGACCGGCATTCCGGTTGCCAAACTTGTCGAAGGCGAAAAAGAGAAACTGTTACGGCTTGAAGAGACGTTGCACAAGCGGGTCGTCGGACAAGATGCGGCGGTAAAAAGCGTCAGCGACGCCGTCATCCGTGCTCGGGCGCTCATCAAAGATCCCAACCGTCCCATCGGCTCGTTTATCTTCCTTGGTCCGACGGGTGTGGGTAAAACTGAACTGGCCAAGACGCTGGCTGAGACGCTTTTTGACAGTGAGGCGCAGATGGTTCGCATCGATATGAGTGAGTATCAGGAACGGCACACCGTCGCGCGCCTGATTGGGGCGCCGCCTGGTTACATCGGTCATGACGACGGTGGGCAACTGACTGAGGCAGTACGCCGCAAGCCGTTCAGTGTCATTTTGTTCGATGAAATCGAAAAGGCCCATCCTGAAGTGTTCAATGTGTTGCTTCAAGTGCTCGATGACGGGCGTTTGACCGATGCGAAAGGACGCATGGTCAACTTCAAGAACACCCTCATCATCATGACCTCAAACATCGGCAGTGAGAAACTGCTTGAAGGTCTGAGTACGACACATACTGTGCGTCCTGAAGTTGAACAGGCAGTTCTTGAAGACTTGCGTCGCCGCTTCAAACCAGAGTTTTTGAACCGAATCGACGACATCATCGTCTTCACCCCGCTCGACCGTGCAGCCCTCAAAGACATTGTCGACTTACAGCTTGAGCGGTTGGCAACGCGACTTAAAGAAGTCGGTGTGCACATCGAAGTGACGGCTGCGGCGAAGGCACATATCATCGATGCAGCGTATGCACCGCAGTATGGTGCCAGACCGCTTAAGCGTTATCTTGAAAAGCACATCGAGACTGAGCTGGCTAAAGCGTTGATTGCCGGTACGGTGAAAGACAACCGTCATGTGCGCGTCGATGTCGAGCACGATGGGACACGTTTGACATTCAGTTAGACCAAAGAGGTGCCTCGGCACCTCTTTTTTATGGTATTATGGTACTAGATAGGAAGTGAGCAGGCATGAGCATTTCATCGTGGCGTCTGATGATGGTTTTTCTGAAAATCGGGGCCTTGACATTTGGTGGTGGGTATGCGATGATTCCGCTGATTGAGCGGGAACTGGTGTATCGTTACAAGCTGCTCAAGCCGGAAGCGTTTTATGACACCTTGTTGGTGTGTCAGTCGTTGCCGGGGGCGATTGCGATCAATTTTGCGGTGATGATCGGACTGAAGCTCAAAGGTTGGCGTGGGGCGCTGGCAGGGCTTTTTGGTACGGTATTGCCGTCTTTTGTGATCATTCTTGTCATCGCGATGTTCTTTTTTCGCTTTGTGGAAGAACCACTGGTCGAGGCGTTTTTCAAAGGGGTGCGACTCAGTGTGGTAGCGCTGATGTTTCTGGCGGGTTGGAAGCTCTTTAAGCGGGCGCGCCGGGGCATCGGGTTGTTTGTGATTGTGTTGACGTTTGCGTTGATTATCGGGTTTTCGACCCACCCGTTTCTTGTGATTGTTCTGATGGCGGGTTATGGGATTGCGATCGGGACGATGAGAGGGGTGGTGCGTCGTGATGTGGCTTAGTCTCTTTTGGGCGTTTTTGCTGATTGGCATGGTATCTTTTGGTGGTGGGTATGCGATGTTGCCGCTGTTTGAACGCACGGTGGTGACTGAACAGGGCTGGATGACGATGGCGACGTTTGTCGACATGATTGCGATCAGTCAGGTGACCCCTGGACCGATTGCAATCAATAGTGCGACGTTCATCGGTTATCAAGTCGGCGGTTTGGCCGGTGCAGCTTTGGCGACGACTGGTGTGGTTCTAATTCCGGTGGTTTTGGTCATCCTCGTTTCACGCACGTATGAAAACTTCAAAAACTCAAAAATCGTTCGGCACATGTTTTTGGGATTGAGACCAGCATTGGTCGGGTTGATATTGGCAAGTGTGTACAGTGTCGCACGCAATGCTATTTTCGATGTTTGGGGTGTGGGCATTTTACTGGTGCTTTGGGTTTTGTTGGTACGCTTTAGGCTTCATCCGATGCTGATTATTCTCATGAGTGGCTTGCTTGGGATGCTGGTGTACCGCTAACATGCGGTGACCAGCTTTTTTTATGGCAGGAAAAAAGCGGCCTGTTGACCGCTATGACTTTTTGGTGGATTCGCGTTCGATCAACTTGACCGGCATGACTTTATGAAGCGGTTCAGGAGTTTTCTTGTCGATGAGCGCAAGCAAGGATGCGACGGCTGCTTCGGCAATCAATTCGATTGGTTGGTCGATGGTGGTCAGGTTGGGGGTGACGAGTTCGCACAGTTCGACGTTGTCATAGCCGATGACGGCCACTGCATCTGGGACGGCACGCTGCATTTTGTGCAAGGCGCGCAGCGCATGCAAGGCGAGAATATCGGTACTGCAGAAGATGCCGTCCGCATCGGGATGGCTTCGGATGAACTGTTCAATGAGCCGGTAGTCCGGACTGACAAAAGCGAGATCAATCGTGTGCAAGGCGATGCCGGCTTTTTCAATCGTTTCATTGAAGCCTTTGTTCCGGTTGAGAACGGTAAGCAAAAAACTCGGGCCTTGTAGGTGCAAGACTTTCTTGCAGCCGCTGGCGATCAACTTTTCTGCGGCGAGCCGGCCACCTTGTTGGTTGTCGGAAGTGATTGAGGGAGTTTCCTCGTTCATCTTGTGGTCGATGGTGATCAGTGGGATGTGCAGGTCGGCGTAGTTTTTCGTTTGCTTGGTATGCGCGACGAGGATGATGCCGTCAATGTTGTATTGATTGAACACATGCATGATTTTGTTTTCTCGTTCAATGTCATCTTTGGCATTGAAAATCATCAGCTTGTAGCCGTGACGAGCGAGATGGTCTTCAAGGCTTTCCAAAAGCTCAGCGAAAAAAATCGTCGACAGGTGGGGGACGATCAGACCGATAATCTTTGATTGTTTCTTGAAAAGAGAGCGGGCTAGTTCATTGGGAATGTAGCCGAGTTCCGTAATGGCATCAAGTACCATCTGCCTTGTTTCTACCTGGACATAACCGGTGTTGTTGATGACACGCGAGACGGTTGCGACACTGACATTGGCTTTTTTTGCCACATCTTTGATGGTTGGCATGGACATCACCCCTTTTAATAACATTATACGCTATTTCAAGTAAGTTGTAAACGCGCAGACTTTTGAATGTGTAAACGGTTACCCCGTCTCGGATGGTACATTTGGCGAAAGCACGGTATAATAAGGGTGAGGTGATTAAGATGGCTTATGATACGCCACTGAAACTACGTGAACTGTTTATTTATCAAGTGTATGTGCGCAACCATACCGAAGCAGGGACCTTCAAGGCACTGATGGCCGATCTCGATCGTTTGAAGGCACTTGGGACCGATGTCGTCTATCTCTTGCCGATTCATCCGATTGGTGAGGTTTCTCGTAAGGGAACACTTGGAAGTCCGTATGCGATTAAGGATTATTATGCCGTCAACGCAGAACTTGGGACGTTGGATGATTTCACCGCCTTGATTGCGGCCATTCATGAACGGGGCATGAAGGTGATGATGGACATTGTCTTCAACCATACATCGCCTGATTCATTGCTCAACAAGAACCATCCCGAATATTTTTACCATAAAGCGGACGGTTCGTTTGGCAACCGGGTCGGAGACTGGTGGGACATCATCGACTTCGACTATACCCGTGACCCTGGACTTGGCAAGGTGTTGATTGATGTGCTTTTATACTGGACAAAGCTTGGGGTGGACGGATACCGTTTCGACGTATCAAGCTTTTTACCGCTTGATTTTTTGCTCAAAGCCCGCAAAGCGGTTCAAGAGGTCGATCCTGATACTATTTGGCTCAGCGAATCGGTCCATGGTGATTTTTTGCGCATGTTCCGCAATGAAGGGTATGAAGCTTTGAGTGAATGCGAGCTCTATACTGTGTTTGATCTCGCCTACGACTACGACACCCATCCGGAACTCGAAGCCTACATCAAAGGAAACGGGTCGCTTGAAAAGTATGTTAGAGCCGTCATGGCCCAAGAATGGCTCTATCCGAAAAACTATGTCAAGCTTCGCAATCTTGAAAACCATGACTTCGGTCGCATTGCCAGCATGGTGCCCGAGCAAACCCTAACATCTTGGCACGCCTTCAGCTTCTTCAACAAAGGTGCAACGATGATCTTTTCTGGTGGTGAGTACAGCAACCCCCACCATCCAAGTCTCTTTGACAAGGATCCGATTACAAGAGAGGGTAAGGATTTGAGTCCGTTGATCAAAACATCTGCCGCGCTCAAACGAGACCCCCTCTATCATGAAGGCGTGTATGAACTCTTTTATGATGGCGATGTCTTGATTGGTTCATACACAAAAGCTGATAAGCAGGCCCTAGGTCTTTTCAATGTCGGTGCTGAGGCACGGGAGATTGAAGTCGGGTGGCCCGATGGCACTTATGAAAACCAGTTAAACCATAGGCGTGTGACTGTCAAAGAAGGTCGTGTTCTCGTCGAAGCCGACCCCATCTGGCTCGTGCGTTGAAGTCGATACAACAGATGATTTGGACCTGGACACTTGAACAGGTCCTTTTCTTTGTCAGTGCGTGAGGAATGTTAGGTTGCAAGGTCTTGAGTATGCTATAATGAACCCCGTAAGAACCCTTAAGAAGGATGTGACAAGATGAAACACACTGTCACGGTGGTCGGTGCCGGTCTCGCTGGTTCTGAAGCCACCTATCAACTGATTAAACGCGGGATTCCCGTCCGTCTCATCGAGATGCGACCCATCGTCATGACACCCGCTCACCATAGTGAAGACTTCGCCGAACTCGTCTGCACCAACTCGCTCAGAGGCGACACCTTGAAACAGGCAGTCGGTGTCTTGAAAGAAGAAATGCGGCTCTTTGATTCGCTGATTCTTCAGGCGGCCGATGCCCATCGTGTACCGGCGGGTGGGGCGCTTGCAGTGGATCGCGAAGGGTTTTCGAAAACCATCACCGACACACTCAAAAACCATCCGCTCGTTACGTTTGTTCAAGAAGAACTGACGACTATTCCAAAAACGCCTTGGTTGCTTGCGACCGGACCACTCACCAGTCCGGCGCTCATGCAGGCACTGCAGTCGATCATGCCTGAAGACGCACTGTATTTTTATGATGCAGCCGCACCGATTGTCGAGGCTGATTCGATCAACCTTGATATTTGTTATCGCAAATCACGCTATGACAAGGGGAGCGCTGATTACTTAAACTGTCCGATGGATGAAGCGACGTACAAGGCTTTTTATGCAGCGCTCATCGACGCTGAGTGTGCCCCAATCAAAGATTTTGAACTGAAAGTCTTCGAAGGCTGCATGCCGGTAGAAGAAATGGCACGTCGAGGTGAGAAGACGTTGTTGTTTGGGCCACTTAAACCCGTGGGTCTTTTGCAGGAGGGTAAACCGCGACCGCATGCCGTCGTACAACTCAGACAAGACGATGCCCGCGGGCGCTTGTATAACCTTGTCGGTTTTCAAACGCATCTTACTTTCCCTGAACAGCGACGCATCATCCGGATGATACCGGGTCTTGAACAAGCCCGGATTGTCCGTTATGGTGTCATGCACCGAAACAGCTTCGTTAATGCACCGACCTTGCTGGATGCGACTTACAGGCTCAAGGCAGGCGAGGACCGTTATCTCGCCGGTCAGCTGACAGGGGTTGAAGGGTATGTTGAAAGTGCGGCAAGCGGGTTGGTGGCCGGTATCAGCTTGGCCCGTTCCTTGCAAGGAAAGCCGCATATGCCGTTTCCCAAAGAAACCGTCATGGGCGCAATGGCTGATTACATCGCCCATGCCGACCCACATCATTTCCAGCCGATGAACGCCAACTTCGGTCTTTTACCTGATTTGGCTATGTCACATAAAAAACAAGACCGCAAAAGTCTGATGGCTGAGCGGGCGCTTGAAGCCATGCGCCGATTCCGAGGTGACATCGATGAACCATGAGGAACTGAAGACCTTGTTTCAAGACTATTGTCGGTCGGTGCGCCACTATAGCACACACACGGTCGTCGCCTATGGGCAGGATATTGAACATTTCGCGGCGTTTCTCACGCGCGAAGACTTTGGCGGGTTCGATCAAGTCACCCCCAGGGTGGCGAAGTTTTATGTGGCCACACTTGGCGATGACTTTACCGGTCGATCCATCGCCCGTAAAATCAGTACGCTCCGCTCCTTTTATCACTACATGCTCAAACAAGATCTGTGCACCACACACCCGTTTATTGATATTGCCTTGCCAAGAAGTGAGAAAAAACTCCCCCGCTTTGTCTACCCCGAAGAAATCGATGCCGTGTTTAAAAGTATTGACACGAGTACTGACAAAGGTAAGCGGGATTATGTGCTGCTTGAGACGCTCTATATGACAGGAATCCGGGTGTCTGAGCTTTGTGCGATGCGATTTCGTGACCTCAACTTGTCGGGTCGTACGGTACTCATCCATGGAAAAGGACAGAAGGACCGACTTGTACCGCTTGGGGTACGTCTTGTAGAAGCATTGCAAGATTGGTTTATCGGTCCTAGGGGTAATCTCGTCAAACAAGCGGACCATGACGTCGTGTTCGTCAACATGCGTGGGCGTCCTTTGACTGAACGGGGTGTACGTCACATCGTAGAGGCCGTGCTCGATGCCTCAAGCACCCATCTGCACATCACCCCGCACACCTTGCGCCACACCTTCGCTTCGCATCTGCTCAGTCGCGGTGCTGATCTGAGAAGTGTCCAAGCGCTGCTTGGTCACGCGAGTATCTCCACCACACAAATCTATACCGGCATAGCCAAAGAGGATTTACGGAAAGCCTACATGGCCGGCCATCCTCGTTCTGGAAAAAAAGACTAAGGATGTGCATAGAAGATGGCGTTGAAAAAACCATTGTTTGTCCCAAAAGAAGTATTAAAAGCCACGCGGGAGTGTTACACACTAGAAGGTGAACCCTCACCCATAGAAGGCGGGTTTCAAAATGCCGTTTACCGTGTTAGTCAAAGTGGTGTTCCTAGAATCCTCCGTCTGACACCAGCGCGTAGGAGACTGCCAGAAAGCATTGTGGCAGAGATTGAGCTGCTTGCAAATTTGCATCAAAACCAGTTGTATGTTGTTGGGGTTGTCGTCTCGAAACACCAGTGAACGCATGAAGTTTTCGTGACTGAGGAAGAGACATGGACCGCTGTTCTATTTACGGATGCTCCTGGTAATAAAATGACTTACCCCGAGTATTTGGGAA
This sequence comes from Acholeplasmatales bacterium, assembly GCA_007694145.1. Classification (GTDB taxonomy): domain Bacteria; phylum Bacillota_I; class Bacilli_A; order Izemoplasmatales; family Izemoplasmataceae; genus SKGI01. The sequence goes on from RECF01000085.1 coordinate 17,514, forward strand.
CCAGCAGATTTTTCATGCGTTTGGGGTGTTTACGGGCAAACTGCATGCGCTTTCTAGCACATTTATGCCAAAGTCGCATCGGCGTCACACCTGGCGAGAAAACTATTATCTTAATCATGTGAAGACGTTTATTCCTGATAAAAAAGTGCGCATCCATCAGGCGCATTCGACACTGATGGAGGCCCTTGATACACTGCATGGACAAATGCCAGGACACGATTTGATTCATGGCGATCTCAATGTCGGTAACTTTCATGTGGAAAACGGAAATCTGACCGTCTTTGATTTTGATGCATGTCAGTACAGCTGGTTTGTTGAAGACATCGCCATTGCGCTTTACTACACCCTCTTTGTCTATGGTGATGATGATCGTGCAACACGCGATGCGATGGGTGCGACTTTCATGGATCACTTTTTGCGCGGTTACAGGCAGCACTGAGAACTTCTAGAAGCCGAGTTGCCTCATCTTGAACTCTTTTTAAAAGTCCCTGAGTTGATTGTTCATGTGGGCATTCATAAGCAGTGGGATTTTGCTGCACTGAACACGTGGCAGAAAGACTATTTGTTTTACAGTGGGCGTCGGATTGAACAAGGATTGCCAATCTATCGATACCTGCACAGATAACGGTTAGGATTGCATCATTTTGTGGTTAGCCACAAAACTATGAAGATGGAGGTTGATTATGACGGTTGATTTGATTGTCGTGGGAAACTTGAAAGAACGGTACCTGCTTGAGGCACAAAGAGAATACCTGAAACGCCTCCAACGGTATGGTTCGGTCCGTGTTATCGAAGTGAAGGAAGCCCGTGAAAGTAAACAAACTAGTGAAGCAGATATCCAAAAGTTGCTTGATGAAGAAGCGCAGTCCATTCGTGAAAAACTTCAACCCAATACGTTCCGAATCGGATTGGTGGTTGAAGGAAAACAGCTTGATAGTGTTGCGTTTTCTGAAAAAATAGAGAGTATTTTGACATATCAGTCCAGTCATCTTACCTTTATTATTGGTGGCAGTCATGGCTTAAGTTCTGACTTTAAAAAAGAACTTAATTTCAGGTTATCCTTCTCAGAGATGACCTTTCCGCATCAGTTAATGCGGATAATTTTCCTTGAGCAATTATACCGTGCGATGCGCATACGATACAACGAGCCGTATCATAAATAGGTGC
>RECF01000008.1 GCA_007694145.1 Acholeplasmatales bacterium
GGGGCTTTGAGAACCAGGTGTTTCGGGTGGGTAATTAAAACCGTCTTCGACTGGGCATGTTTCCCCCACAACATGAACACCACGGGCGGCGTTTTCGCATTGAGTGCCCGCATGATGGCATCGGTAAACCAGCCCCACCCAAGATCCGCATGCGAGAGTGGGCGGTTGGCCTCAACGGTCAAGGTTGTGTTGAGCAAGAGCACGCCTTCTTCGGCCCAGCCTCGCAAATCGCCATGAGCAGGGATTGGAATCTTGAGATCGGCCTCAAGTTCCTTGAAAATGTTCATGAGGGAGGGTGGTACAGGCACCTGCTTGTCGACACTGAATGAAAGACCCATCGCTTGGCCTTTGCCATGGTAAGGATCCTGGCCAAGAATGACGACTTTGACCTCGGCAAACGGCGTGGCAGTCAGGGCGTAAAACCAAGCCTCTTCCGGTGGATACACCGTCGTCTTGCGCGCACGCTTCCGGGCGCTTTCTAGCAAGCGGGCAAACGTTGGACTTGACCACGTATCGTGCAAAACATCTTTCCATGTCACGGCGATGACCCCCTGTCAAATGTGTTTAGCTCCATTATACCAAAAAAGGCGCCGCAGCGCCTTTTCGTTTTACTTGTACTTGAGTTGTGCTTGAGCGGCCGCAATGATGGCCAGAGGAATTCTGAAGGGTGAGCAGGATACGTAAGTCAGGCCAGCACGATGGAAGAACTCGACACTTTCAGGGTCGCCACCATGTTCACCACAGATGCCAAGAATCAGGTTTGGATTCGCAGCTAAACCACGTTCAGCCGCAATCTTAACCAGTTCACCGACACCGGTTTGGTCAACACTGACGAAGGGGTCGCTTTCAAAGAACTTGAGCTCTTGGTACTCATGGAGGAATTTACCCGCGTCGTCACGGCTGAAGCCATAGGTCATTTGTGTCAGGTCGTTCGTACCAAAGCTGAAGAAATCAGCTTCTTTGGCAACCTCGCCAGCGACGAGGGCTGCGCGTGGGGTTTCAATCATCGTACCAACAAGATACGTCACGTCAGCGCCATGTTCAGCGATGAGGGCATCCGCTGTTTCAACGACGTACTTTTTAAGGAATGTGAACTCTTCAACCGTCGAAATGAGCGGAATCATGATTTCAGGTTTGACTTTGATGCCTTGTTTGGCCATCTCAATGGCCGCAAGGATAATGGCTTTAACTTGCATGACGGTGATTTCTGGGTACGTGACAGCTAAGCGGCAACCACGGTGTCCAAGCATCGGGTTGAACTCATGGAGGCTTTCAAGTGCCCGATCTAGACGTTCAGTCGTTACACCAAGCTTTTTAGCGACAGCAGGCACTTCGTCTTTTTGCGGTAAGAACTCATGAAGTGGCGGATCGAGCAGACGGATGGTCACGCTCTTGTCGTCCATGACTTTGAAGATTTCTTTAAAGTCTTTTAACTGATGCGGTAGCAGTTTTTCAAGCGCTTTTTCCCGTTCTTCTTTCGTTTCGGCGATGATCATTTCACGCACATTGAGAATGCGCTCATCATCGAAGAACATGTGCTCAGTCCGGGTAAGACCGATGCCTTCGGCACCGAACTTGATCGCTGTGAGTGAGTCGCGTTCGTTGTCGGCGTTTGTTTTAACACCAAGACGTTTGACCGCTTTCGCCCAGCCGAGAATTTCTTCGAACTCGGGGCTAAACTCGGGCAGTTTCGTGTCGATTTTACCAGGATAGATGAGACCGCTTGTCCCGTCGATGGAGAAGTACTCGCCTTCTTTGTATGTTTGACCGTTGATGGTCATCGTACCGGCACTTTCATTGATGGACAGGGCACTGACACCAGAAACACAGCATTTACCCATACCACGGGCAACAACCGCCGCATGGCTGGTCATCCCACCAAGTTGCGTGACGAAGCCTTCGGCAACAATCATGCCTTCAATGTCTTCAGGGCTTGTTTCTTTACGGAATAAGAGTACTTTGCCGTACGCTTCTTTTTTGGCAACGGCTTGTTCACTTGAGAAAACGATCCGGCCCGTTGCAGCACCCGGAGACGCTGCAAGACCTTTGGCAACACTTTGCGCCTTCGCGACAGCCGACTCTTCAAAGACAGGGTGAAGCAGCTGGTCGATTTGTCCAGTATCGACGCGTAGGAGTGCTTGTTCTTGGGTAATCAGACCTTCTTGGACCAGATCAACGGCAATTTTGACCGACGCCTGAGCCGTCCGCTTACCGGTACGGGTTTGGAGAATGTGCAACACGCCTTCCTCAATGGTGAACTCGACATCTTGCATTTCTTTGTAATGATGCTCAAGTTGATCAAGAATATCCGTCAGTTCCTTGTATAGTTCAGGACGGGCTTTGTCAAGCTCATCAAGATCAAGCGGGGTGCGGATACCGGCGACGATGTCTTCGCCTTGTGCGTTGAAAAGGAACTCACCAAAGACACGTTTTTCCCCTGTTTTAGGGTTACGTGTGAAGAGCACGCCCGTTCCAGAGTTTTCACCGGTGTTGCCGAAGACCATTTCTTGAACGTTGACCGCGGTGCCGAGGTCATGGGCGATTTTATTGTGGTTACGGTAAATGCGGGCCCGGGGTGTGTCCCAGCTTCTGAAGACCGCATCGATGGACATGTAAAGTTGTGTCATCGGATCTTGTGGGAAGGGTTGACCGACTTCGCGCTCGTAGATACCAAGGAATGTATCACAGACGGTTTTCCAGTTTTCAGCATTCAGTTGGGTATCGCTGTCAAAACCGTTCTTCTCTTTGATATCGTCAAGAACGTGTTCAAACAAATCGGCATCGACTTCGAGCACGACTTCCGCAAACATCTGAATCAGACGACGGTACAAGTCGTAGACAAAGCGCGGGTTGTTGGTCTTCTTGATCATGGTGTCGATAACGGTGTCATTCATCCCGAGGTTTAGGATGGTGTCCATCATGCCGGGCATGGAGAACTTCGCACCACTGCGTACGGAGACGAGCAATGGATTGTCACCGGTGCCAAAGGTCTTGCCTGTTTCTTCTTCAAGACGCTGCACATAGGTGAGGACATCATCAAGTAACGCTTGACTGTTTTTGCCGCCATTGTCGTAGTATTCGTTGCACATGGCAGTGGTGACTGTGAAACCAGCCGGGACAGGAATGCCGAGCTGTTTCATTTCCGAGAGATTGGCTCCCTTACCGCCGAGTAAGTCTTTTTGCGTCTGGTTGCCCTCTCCGAACATGTAAATTCTTTTCATTTTATTCACCTTTCATGACTAGGATATTTGCCTGGTTTGCATACGACGTCATTATATCATTCTAGGGGGCAAAATTCAACTAAAAAGGGGGCTTTTTCGGCTTGATGGTGCGGACAATGCTTGATAACGCTTTCATGATCATGCGAAAAAAAACCTCCCGGGCAACCGGGAGGCTGGTTTTACTTCTTGACGTTGATGAGGGAACCGTCCTTGTTCGGATGGTCTTTGAGATAGGCCAGGATGGCATTGTAATGCTGGTCCTTGCCGGGTTTACAATCGCTCAAACGTTCGACTTCGTTTTCAATAATCCCTTCGGCAAACGCCAGACAACCGGGAAACCCGCAGGCTCCGCATTCATAACCTGGCAATAAATCCTTGACCGCCGTAACACGGGGATCGGTTTCAACCTTGAGCACTTCGGCCGCAAAAGCCAAGCCGAGTCCGAGGATGGCGCCCATGATACCAAGGGTGACGATGGCTGACATTAAATCGCCTCCTCTTCTTCTAAAGATTGCTTGATGGTACAGGCGAAGTTTTGACAGGCGCCGCATTTAAGGGCATCTATCTTTGAGAACCCTTCAGGGGGTGCGGTTTTCTTGTTTAAGGCGAAGGAAGCCATGTACAGGCTGACCGCGCCACAGACAATGAGAATCCCTGGCCACATTATACAATCCCTCCAAGTCCGAGGAATGCGAGGGCCATAATGCCGGCCACAATCAGTGACACCGGCACACCCCGCCATGACTCGGGTATGTTGGTTGCGGCATCGAGGCGCTCACGGATACTTGAGAACGAGAACATGACCAAACCAAAGCCCAACGCTGCACCAAAGGCGGTGACGACAGCGACGA
>RECF01000082.1 GCA_007694145.1 Acholeplasmatales bacterium
TAAGGAAGAACGGACAGAAAGCATTTATCGCTATATGGATGAAGTAAATGCCCAACCGATTGTCCATCGTTGGCAATACAAGATGAATGAAATGACGGTTTGGTTTTAGCTAAACTTGAGAGGGATCATAGTTTTCCGATGTCATGTGTTTCAAGATTCAATAAGTCTACGTGTGTACTTGTTTTGTGTTGATTTAATTGTGATCCCTTCTGATTTGTTGAACAAGCAGGTATGTTTTCTTAACGATTATTGGAGCATGGGACTTTTCAGCATGATATTTTAGCGCCGTATTCAAATATTAAAAATGTGATAAATAACATAAATATCGTTATAAAAACGTGAAATATTTCTTGAAAATCCTATTTAAAAAGTGTAAAATGACGTTGAGGTGAAATGGATGTATTTAAAACGAAAAGTAGATCAGTTCCTAATTGAATGGAAAAACAATAAAGAAAAGAAGCCACTCGTCATCAAAGGCCCTAGACAAGTAGGTAAAACTCAATCCATACTCAAATTTACCAAAGAGAACTATCAAAATATCATCTACATTAACTTTATTGAAGAACCTATTTATAGAGCGATACTAGATGGTGGGTATAATGTTCAAGAGATTATTAAAAACATCTCACGCATTGATCCGTATAAAAAGTTCATCGATTATGAAACAGTTCTAATCTTCGATGAAATACAAGATTTTATAGAAGTCTCTACAGCACTTAAATTCTTTCATCTTGATGGCAGATATGATGTGATCTGTAGTGGTTCACTACTTGGAATCAACTATAGCCGTATTGATAGTGTTAGCACAGGGCATAAATCCGATTTTGAAATGACATCGTTAGATTTTGAGGAGTTTCTTTGGGCAAAAGGTTATGATCAAAGTAGAATTGAATTACTAGAACATATGATCAACCTTAAACCGTTTTCAAAACTTCAGTACAAAATATACAAGGATCTGTTTATCGATTACGTTATTCTTGGCGGTATGCCTGAAGTCATTAGTAAGTACATTAATAACCAATCCTTTGAAGGGACACTTGAAAATCAAATTCAAATTATTAAAGATTATCGAGAAGATATCAAAAAGTATGCTTCAGGTGTTGATAAAACAAGAATCATGAATGTGTTTAATCATATTCCTATTCAATTAGCGAAAGAGAATAAGAAGTTTCAGCTAGCAAAAGTAGATAAAAACGCACGATTTAGAGATTATCGTGGTGTGATTGAGTGGCTACATGAAGCAGGACTAATCAATATATGCTATAAACTTAACTCAGTATCATTACCGCTTAAAGGTAATTATGATGAATCTTTCTATAAGATTTATATGAAAGATACTGGACTATTAGTGTCAATGCTGGATGAGGAATCCCAATTAGACTTAAGGGCAAACAAGAACTTAGGTGTATACAAAGGCGCACTTTATGAAAACATGATGGCAGAAGCCTTTGAAAAAAGTGGCTTAGAACTCTATTATTATAAAAACGAGACATCAACACTTGAAATTGATTTTTTGGTCCGAAGTAAAGATGATATCATTGCAATAGAAGTCAAAGCAAAAGACGGTAGATCAAAGTCTCTAAAAGCATTATTAAGCAATGACAAGTATCCTGAAGTTAGAAAAGGCTTTACACTAGCGGATAAAAATATTGGTTATCATGAACAGTTTTACACTTTCCCATACTTCTTGTCCTTTTTGATCAAGGATTACATTAAATCGATATCGAGTTAAAACGACTTAGTCCAATAGGTATAGTGCAGTCTAAGAGAGCCGGACTGATGGGTCTATTAAATATGTATTTACAAAAGCATGTCATCGCTTGGAAGCGACATGAAGCATCTCCTGAAGTAGCTTGTGCGCCTCCAAATGGCCATGTAGTTCATACCACTTCAAAGCAGACGGCACCTATGGCCCTTGGCGGAATTGAGCGCTTATTGGACAAGGTGCCCTTTTTTTATCAAGCAACATACAGCCTAATAGGGTGAGGTCATTTCCACAGACAGAATAAGAAAAGGGTTTAACTTCACCTCTAAAACGGTATAATGTGAGTAAGGACGCAGGCAGGCAACCGTATTGGCTGTCATGTGAATCAGAGAAATCAAGGAGACATGGTGATGAAAAGTCTATTGAAATCATTTCTCGTGCAGCATCCGATGGTTGAAGCGGTCGGTCTCAAACGATTCAACCATCCCCTCGCGAAAGGGGCGCACCTGTTTTGGATGAGTCTCGTGCTCATCAGCTTGGTGTTTGTCGGCAGCATCATGGTGTTGATTCCCGCATCGTTTGTTTTGCAGGGGTTGTTTCAAGTCGATGCCGTGACGGCGTATCTGGATGGCTTGCCGGCTGTATGGCAAGACTTCGTGACATTTTCTGCCAACTTGAGTCTGATGTTTCTTGGGGTGCACTTGGCGCTCTTTCTTTGGCTGAAACTGGTTGAGAAACGTTCGTATGGTTCGCTTGGAATCCGTGTTGCGGACAAGTTGCCTAGAGTCTTGATTGGGTTTGGGTTGGGAGTATTGAGCATGACGCTTGTGACGGTGCTGATGGTTGCAGTCAGCGATGCACGGTTTTTCACCGGTGAACGCATTCTCTCAGGGTGGGCCGCTTTACCGATGATAATCCTGCTCCTTGTGCCGTGGTCGATTCAGGCGAGTGCCGAAGAGGTTGTATTTCAAGGTTGGTTCGTGCCGACAATGGCTAAGCAACATGGCACCCTGCTTGCAATCATCTTTGCGGCGGGGTTGTTTGCCCTTCTGCATAGCTTCAATCCCGGTATCCATGCGCTTGGTGTGGTCAATCTGATGCTTTATGCCATCTTTGCGGCGCTTTATATGTTGTATGAACGCAGTGTGCTCGGGATTGCCGCATTTCATATCAGCTGGAACTGGTCGCAAGGGCATGTGTTCGGGCTGCTTGTATCGGGGACGCATAACGTCTCAGCCAGCCTTTTTGGGGTTGAAATCAACACCAACAACGTGTTGACCGGTGGTGATTTTGGACCCGAAGGCAGTGTGATTGTTACTGTCGTCTTTACGCTCGGTATTGCGCTGATTCTCTTCTTGCAACACCGAAGGACAAAACGCATGAAAGCAGAGGGCGTTGACGCGTAATCATTGAAGCGTCATGGGTTACTGAGAACAAGCGGGCGCAACGGTACAGGTGTGTTGATGTGCCCCGATCCTTTGGAAAGGAAGCCGGCTTTGACCGGCGTCATGGATGCGATGAAAACATTGATTTTGATCACAGGCCCGCTTGCGGCCTATAAATCCACCTTAGCGCGAACCCTTGCGCGGAATCATCACGTTGCAGCGTTTACGAAAGATGATTTCAAAGAACAACTCACTGAACAACTGGGTGCGGCAGATCGCACCGTCAACCTCAAACTGAGTGTTGCGGCCGTAAGACTGCTTGAAACAGCGGCTTTAAGCGTGCTTCAGTCGCAAAACGTTGTGTTGGTAGAGGCGAACTTCAAAGCCGAGGAAATCGCGCGTTTTCAAGCCGTGTGTGAGGCCCAAGACATCCAACTTGTCTGTGTTCAGATGACCGGTGAGCCTAAAACGCTTTATGCGCGTTATCTCAAGCGCGAGGCGACACGCCACCCTGCGCATCGTTCAGCGGGGACGATGTCTTTAGAGATGTTTACGGCATCGGTGAACTATTACGATACCATGCCGCTACCTAAGCCAAGTTTCAGGTATGACACCGGTACTGAGGCTACGTTGCTCTTCACGACCATCGCCACAGCACTAACACCGTATCTGCAATGACCCCGCGAACACGATCTATACGGATTCGGAGGTAAAACCATGCAAACATGCGATACGCTTTTCCGCCACCGGCAAAGTTGTCGGAAATTCACCGGTGAACCGGTGTCTTTAGACGCGTTAACGTCCATTCTTGAAGCCGGTCGCCTTGCACCAAGTGCCGTCAACGGTCAACCGTGGCACTTTTATGCGGTGACTGACTCAAAGGCCCATGCCGAGGTCGCGGCAACACTACAAAGTTTTGCAGCGCAGGCGGGGGCATTCATCGTGGTTGTAGAGACACCACCTTCCTTGACTGTCCGGGCCGCAAACCACCTGAAGAAACATCAGTTTCCCCAAATGGATATCGGCATCGCCACAGCACAGATGGTACTGCAAGCTGAAGCGCAAGGCATTGCACAATGCATCCTCGGATGGTTCAATGAAAAGAAGCTCAAACGGGTGCTCAACGTAAAGAAACGCGCGCGGATCCGGTTGGTCATCGCGCTTGGTCAAGCCGCGGATGCGACCGTTCGTCCGAAAAAACGGAAAGCGAGAGAAGACGTGATCACGTATGTCTAAACACTGGATCGCACAACTTGAAGACCGGTTGAAATACCATGTGAACCAACCAGGCAACCCGTTATCTGAACCGATGATACACGCTTTGCTTAGCGGCGGGAAGCGCCTTCGCCCGAGACTTTTCATGACGACGCTGGCGATGTTTGGTTTTGCACCCGAGGCATATCTTGATGTTGCGTGTGCGCTTGAGATGGTGCACACCTATTCACTCGTGCACGACGATTTGCCGGCAATGGATGATGACACTTTGCGCCGCGGACAACCGACCGTGCATGTGGCCTTTGACGAAGCCACGGCGATTTTGACGGGGGATGCACTGCTTACAGATGCCTTTCTCCTCCTTGCACGTACGCAAGCCATCCCTTCAGATGTCCGGGTGAAGTTGGTGGCTATTTTGGCTGAAAAAGCCGGTTCAACGGGTATGGTGGCCGGACAAGTGCTTGATATGGAAAGCACCCACAAAACCCTTGATGTAGACGCGCTAGAGACGATGCATCAGCTTAAGACAGCCGCGCTCCTTGAAGCGGCGCTGATGATGGCTGGGGCGATTGCAGGCCTTGAAGATTTGAGCCAGCTTGAGCAGTGTGGTCGGGCGCTCGGTTTGGCGTTTCAAATTCAAGATGATCTCCTCGATGCTCAGAGTACGCCAGAGCATATGGGGAAAAGTTTGAGCGATGCGGCCCATGACAAAGCCTCTTATGTCCGGATGCTCGGATTGGAGGCATCGAAACGCGCCTGTGGCAGACTGTTTGCAAGTGCGAAGGCGGCGTGTGCTAAACTGGGCGTGGATGCAGAGGCGCTCTCTGCCTTAATCACAACCATCGAACAACGCACAGCGTGAGTGTTGCGTATGAAAAAACACCTTGTTTGACAAGGTGTCAGTTGGTTGGGTTTGGTGCAGGACGCTTAAACAAATACGTATCGCCGACATCGTAGCGGTCGAAAACTCTTTTTGATACAGCTTCTTGAGCGGTGAGCGGTGCATGAAAACCTTCGAGTTCATAACTTAAGTTGAAGTAATGCTGGCCGTTACGGATTACTTTTTCGGTGATGGTCGCCTCCACCTCGATGGTGTTTGAGTCATCACAGGCCGCAAGACTAAACAAGAATGTGAATACAAGACAAAGCAACACAAGACGTTTCATGGGACGACCTCCATTATTGAGATAATTCTATCATATAGGCAAGCAGCCAAATCGTCAATCTAATTGATGACATGTGTGATAAATATGTGAAATAGCCCATGAAAGGGTCGGAATATATTGCATTTGGTAGCCTGCTGTGCTATATTTTCCTTGTACAATTGAATCGTCTTCAGGGCAGGGTGCAATTCCCGACCGGCGGTACAGTCCGCGCGCTTATGGCATGATCCGGTGGAATTCCGGAACCGATAGTGACAGTCTAGATGAAAGAAGACAACCCAGCTTTAATTTTTGTCTTGCCCTGAGCGTGTCGCGGGGCTTTTTTATTGCAAGGTGCCGCAGAAAGAGAAAGGATGTTGTTTATGCGTCAAGATACTGTGTTCCGCCTGGCATTGCTTGCCAATTTGTCTGCCCTTTCGATTCTTCTTTACTACACCATTCGCATTCCTTTGCCGTTTTTGTTTCCGGGCTTTCTTGAAATCCAGTTTTCTAATGTCCCGGCCATCATCGCCGGATTTATGGTGGGCCCCGTTGGAGGGGCGGTCGTGGTGGTCGTGCGTACGCTGGCTAAGATGCCGGGTTCACATACGATGAACATCGGTGAGTTTGCCGATATGATCATCGGCGTGCCCACAGTGGTGGTCTCGGCGCTCATATACATGAGACACCGTACCAAAAAGGGCGCTATTGTCGCTTCGCTTGCGGGGGTTGCCACCTGGGTGTTTGTGGCGATCGTTGGCAACTATTTCCTATTTATTCCTTTTTATGCCGAGTACTTGGGACTTGAGTTGTTGTTGAATCTTTTGCAAATCATTCCGGGTATCACAGCTGAGAACTACTTGTGGCGGTTTGCCCTTTATTCGGCACTCCCCTTCAATATTTTGCTTGCAAGCATGGTGTATGGCATCACCTTCCTTGTCTACAAACGGTTGGTGCATCTGATTGAAAGCATCCACAGCCGACTACGCGACGTATGAAGCTGATCGTCGATGCCGATGCGTGTCCGGTAAAAGAGATGATTGCCCGGGTCGCCTCGACATATCATCTTGAGGTCTTATGGGTGGCGAGTATCGACCATGAGATTAACATGGCTTCTGGCACACACATTCAAGTCGATGCCGGTCGGGACGCAGCCGATCACGCCATCATCGGGCTGACGGACACCGCGTCGCTTGTGGTGACACAAGATTATGGGCTAGCGGCCGTGTGTCTTGCCAAAGGCGCCACCGTTTTACATCCCGATGGCTGGCGCTACCGACATGAGACGATTGATGGCTTGCTCGCACAACGGACCATGCATCAGGCCATACGGCGAGCAGGCGGACGTCACAAAGGTCCGAAAAAAAGAAAAAAAGATGCCGACAAGCAGTTTGAAACGTTGCTTGAAGCGCATCTGAAAATGTAAGGTGTTGTGGCATACTTACGTGGTTTGACGTTTTCGAAAGCGAAGCAGAAGACTCACGCCGATGATGAGTGCCATGCTTATGACGGCTGAAGCTACGAGCAACCATGGGACCGGTATCGCACGTTCGAACTGTTTAAGCAAAATGCCGGCGTATGCCCAAATAAATACCAAACCATAGACCAGTGAGCCGAGATAGTGATTCACAAGGATGGCCATTACGGCACCGACCAACAAGATGGCCGCTGTGCCAATGACCGATGCCCTACCGAAAGGATCGGTCAAGTCTAGGCTGACAAGCCAGATGGTCACATTGGCAATCGTGGCGACACTGACCCAGCCCAAATAGAGGGTAAACGTCGTTTTTTCAAAGCCGGATCCGTTTGCGTAGGATTCATGAATCAAGACAACGAGTCGTCCGATTGCGTGGGTCAAGAAGAAAAGCGCCGCCATCGCCCAGACGATGAACACGGCATGCCAGGCAAACAGCCAGGCGATGTTGAACACGCACGATACACAAAACCAAATGGCGGTCTTTCTAAACAGGACCCGATCGATTGACCCATCATACGTCATGAAACGCACAACAAAGAATCCAAGCAAGAGATAGATCAACCCCCAGATTGAGAATGTAATCCCTGCTGGGGTGAACAAGGCGTCAAACTGATTGGAAATGGCACCAGTCGTCCGGCCAAAGAGCGGCAAAGTATTGGCCACGACGTTCATGATGATGACCAGGATGTAGGCCAACAGAACCGTTCCTTTGAGCCAGGTGGTCTCACGCATAACAATCACTCCTTCAGTCATGACCCTCTAAAAAGCGTCATGAAAGATGAACACGTTCGACTTATGATAGCATCATCGGGTTATATTGTGCAAGAGAAGATTCACTTGATGCTGTATTTACGGCTTAAACCTTAAAACCGCTCGGTAACACGTCGAACCTATCATATCAGCAGCACATAGGAGGTACACCATGGAAGAAGAAAAGACTTGGCGCAAAGCACTGCTTCAGTATTTTATCAAAACACTTAACGGCATGGCATATGGCCTGTTTTCCACGTTGATTATCGGGGTCATCATCCGCACGATTGCCGATTTGAGCGGCTGGGAAGCTTTACGTGAAGTTGCCTTGGCTTTGATGGGGTTGATGGGAGTCGGCATCGGACTGGGTGTCGCTTGGAGTCTCAATTTAACCGGTTTGAAATTAATTGCTGGGGCGATGGCCGGTGGCATCGCGACGCGACTGGTGGCCCCTGATCCGGTGGTAGCGTATCTGACAAGCATCGCTGCGATTGAAGTGTTACGGCGCGGACTCAAGAAACCGACCCCGCTCGATATTTTGCTTATACCTTTAATCGGTGCTAGCGTGTCCTTTGCGGTCGTGTCGGTAATCGGCTTGCCGGTGGCGACATTCATGGGTTGGATCGGTGATTTCATCCAAACTGCAACGACCTTGCGGCCCTTCTTGATGGGGCTGATTATCGCCGTGGTCATGGGGATGGCATTGACTGCGCCGATTTCAAGCGCTGCCATCGCCATCTCGATTACACTATCGGGGATGGCCGGCGGTGCGGCGGTCGTCGGTGGTGCCGCTCAAATGCTTGGCTTTGCGGTGATGTCGCGCAAGGATAATCCGATTGGTACCGTCATTTCCATCGCCATCGGTACGTCGATGTTGCAGTTTAAAAATGTGCTTAAGAAACCGATTATATGGCTGCCGCCGATTATCGCTTCGGCCATACTTGGACCGTTGTCGACCTTGTTCTTTAAGGTTGAAACCGATGCGAGCGGTGCCGGCATGGGCACCAGTGCCTTAGTCGGTCAAATCGCTACCATCGATGCGATGGGTACGGGTTCAGGTGTCATAATCAGTATCATCATCTTGCACATTGTTTTACCTATTGCCCTAGTGTTTGGCCTAGATGTGTTGTTTAGACGCACCGGGCTGATCAGCTTAGGCGACTTCAGTCTCAAAGCAGGAGAATAGGACCTTTTCGAAGGTCTTTTTTCATGCGCTAAGTGATGCATGCAGGTGCTTTTAGAGTATAATGAAATCAAGCGGTACTGATGTTTTGCCGTGGAATACTAGATAGACTTTTGGAGGTGCATGCATGCACATCAATCCCGATACATATCCAGCCAAAGCACTCTACAAGCTGATGACGAGTGCGGTCGTGCCGCGCCCGATCGCCCTCGTGTTGAGCCGTGGGTCTTTAGGGGTCGTCAATGTGGCCCCCTTCAGTTACTTCAACGTGGTAACGTCTGCGCCACCGCGCCTGTCGATTTCGATCAGCAAACAAAACGGTTTGCGGAAAGATACAGCCCGCAACATCGTTGAAACGGGATACTTTGTCGTCCATGTTGTGACGACGGACATACTTGAAGATGTCAACCGGACCAGTGCACCTTTGCCAGCCCATGAAAGTGAGCTGTCCTTAACACAGTTTTCACTGCACGAAACGGCAGACGGGGGTCTGCCTCACATTCAAAACAGCCCGGTGCGCTTTACGTGCACGCTTGAGCAAACGGTGACGTTTCCCGAAGCGGAGTTGTTCATTGGCAAGGTGACGGGCATCGATATTGAACCCCGTGTCTTCGATGCGGAGCGTGGCATCATCGATACAGCGGCACTCAAACCAGTTGCCCGCTTAGGCGGACCACACTACGCGCAACTTGGTGCCATCACAACCTTGAAAAGACCTTGAATCAAGAAAGGAGCGCGCGTCATGAAACATCTATATAAACCCGGTCAGCCCGACCACCCTGTCCTGTTCATGTTGCATGGGACAGGCGGTGATGAGCACGACCTGTTGCCCATCGCAAACCACATTGATTCGGATGCCGCCATCTTAAGTGTTCGCGGAGATGTGTCAGAAAACGGTATGAACCGCTTTTTCAAACGGTTGTACGAAGGGGTCTTCGATATTGATGATCTAATTATGCGCACCGACAACATGGTGGCTTTCCTTACCGAAGCCGCGCAAAATCACGGGTTTGAGCTAAAGCATCTTGTGGCGGTCGGTTACTCAAATGGCGCCAATCTCGCCGGCAGTCTGCTCTTTCACCATGGTGCTGTCTTGACTAAAGCGGTCCTCATGCATCCGATGGTGCCGCGAAAAGACATCATCTTGCCTGATTTGACAGGCGTTTTAGTGTTGGTTACAGCCGGCATCAACGATCCACTCTGCCCAAAACATGAAACAAAGTTGCTCGTCGACATGCTCAGTGAAGCCGGCGCAGACGTGACTTTGCACTGGTTTGCGGCAGGTCATCAGCTGAGTGCTGAAGAAATCGACACCGTCAAAAAATGGGTCGTAGAGCACGCTTGAATGGCATCTTAAAAGAAAGAAACTGCCAACCGGCAGTTTCTTATTATGTATGGATGCGTTTCTTTCGTTCAACCAAGAAGATAATGAGGCTAACGATGCCCGTCACGATACCCCCACCGATTAAGAACATGGCTAAGAAGGCGATGATCAGACCCTCCCACGAGCCAGAGTTGATGACACTAAGCAGAACACCTGTACCAATAGCAAGCAGCAAAGCAGGGATGAGAAAGACGAGGCCGGGTTTGAGTTTACCTAGAGCATAACTGATGAGACCAATAGCACCGGCAAAGAGGATGATGCCCGTCAGGCTTTGGATGACTTGTTGCATGTTGTTCATTGTTGACCTCCTAATAGGGTGTGATGTCTTGAGGGTGTTTGATCGTTAGTGATGGCGCACACGCTTTTGCGCACGGAAATAGAAAAAGGCTGCGGGCAGTGCACTCAATGTGCCAACCCCGATGGCATAAAGACCAAGTAGCAACATCGCCAAAGCCGACCAGCCAAGCAACAACAGACGCGTCAGTATGACCGCGGTCAGACCGGTTACACCAAGCAGCAAGGGTACGAGAAATGCCAAGAGAGGTTTCAAACGGCTGAGCCCATAGCTAATCAAGGCAACAACTCCAACACCAACAAGAAGCATCAGCCACAATTGACTGTTTTCCATCCGCGAAGATTCCTTTCTTTGTGGATAGTTTCATCATAGCACGCCTTGCTCAGTCAGAAGACCGTGATGCGTTACAAATATGAAAAAAGCCCCGACTTGGGGCTTTTGCTTTACATGAGGAACAAATAGGCAAGCAGGAAGTAAATGAACAGTCCGGTGATATCTTTGATGGTGGTGATGAACGGCGCACTGGCTGCGGCCTGGTCGGCCCCGATGCGTAACATCAGAAACGGGACCATGAAGCCAAGGGCCGTGGCAATGGTGACCGTGAACAAAATCGAGTTGAAGATGACGAATGCTAGGCGCGCGTCTTGTTGCCAGACTAAGACAATCATGCTGGCCGCAAAACCGAGAATCAAACCCATCGTCAAACCGATGAGCACCTCGCGGCCCCACTGCTTGATAAAACGTTTGAAATCGATGTGGCCGAGTGCGAGCGCCCGGGTGAAAATCGTTGAGGACTGTGTTCCGACATTCCCACCCATGTCCATGACGACGGGAATGAAAAAAGCGAGCGCGGTAATCGACATCAACGTTTCTTCAAAACCGGCGATGACAAGACCCGCCAGCATCCCACCGACAAGGGTGATGATGAGGAAGGGAATGCGGACCCGCCAGATTTCCCATATTTTCCCACTCGTCAAAATTTTCGAGCGGTCTGATTCCTTGCGTGAAAAGTCAAGAAAACCAGCGGTGGTGAACTCACGGTCGATGGCGTCTTCGGCTAAGACGTCCATGGCATCATCGACGGTGACGACACCGAGCAGTCGGCTTTCTTTGTCGACGATGGGGATGGCAAGCAAATCCGAGTCTTGAAGCAACTTTGAAACGACTTCGTCTTTAACGTCATAGGTGACGGCAATCGGGTCGCTTTCCATGATTGATTCTATCATCGCTTCGGGATCGGCGGTAATCAAGTCTTTCAGGTGAATCATACCTTCGATTTTCCGCGTGCTGTCGGTAACATAAAGATGGTAGATAGTTTCAACCGTGTCGGCGACGGCACGAATCTTGTCAAGCGCGTCTTGCACGGTCGTGCCTTGTTTGAAAGAAATGTACTTCGGCGTCATGATATGTCCGGCTGTGCCGATGTCATAGCCCATCAGCAACGTGGTCATAGCCCGTTCTTTTTTCGATAGCGACAAGAGAAGTTTGTTGGCGACTTTGGCTGGCAGTTCGTCCATCAAAGCGGCCCGGTCATCGGGCTCAAGACCTTTGAAGAACTCCAAAGCTTTCTCATCGGCAAAGTTTTGCAACAAGTCTTGTTGGATGTCGACTTCAATATATTCGAACACTTCAAGAGCCGTCTCTTTGTCAAGTAGTCGGAAAACAACGACTTGTTTTTCAGGTTCGAGAATCTCGATGATGTCCGCGAGGAGATATTCGTCGAGATCGTGCAGTTTGATTTTCAACGCTTCAGTTTGGTTGTCGTTGATCAAGCGTCTGATTTCTTTAAGAATGAGAACTTTTTCTTTTTCCATGGATACCACTCCTTCATATAGTTGGGTTGTTTAAAAGCCTATGAAGGGTGCATTCCGACATCAACACATCCGCAAAAACGGCGAGAAAAGGCGCTCGTCAGGCTCAATGTCTAAGTCGGCGATACACCCGCTTCTCTGCGGAATCTGATTGCTTTTTCGTGCCATTTTCTCACCTCCATGGGGTAGATTGTCTGATTTGAACCGTATTGGTTGTACCGGTGTTGTCAACCGGTGCAAATTTATGCGGTTCGCCCTTGCCATTATACACTGTTTGTGGCTTTCTTTCAAGCAGGAACGTGCGCACTACCGCCGGTTCTTCGTGGTATAATGAATTTGAATAGGAGGCTTGTCCATGACGGAAAAACAGTATGCGCATCTTGCGGCGCACTATGACCGCCTGTTTCCGGTGACCGAGACGACGGTGGCTTTTCTCAAGACCTGTTTCAGTACCGCACAGACGATCTTGGATGTGGGCTGTGGCACGGGATTACATGCTTTCGCACTCGCACGTGCCGGAAAATCTGTGACCGGTATCGATCCCGATTGCGCGATGCTTGAGCAGGCGCGCAAGCAAGGCGATGCGTATCCGGGTTCGGTGCGTTTCTTAACAGGCACCCTTCAATCGCCGGGTGTCTCGGGTGTGTTTGCGGGCATCATGGTGCTTGGCAATACGTTGCCGCACCTTGAAAGTGAGCAGGCACTTGGTCAAGTCATGGTGAAACTTGCTAAGAGGCTTGAAGCCGGTGGCACATTGCTTGTGCAGATGATCAACTACGACAAAGTGTTCAAGGAACGATTGAACGCGTTGCCTATGCTTCAGGATGGTGCAGTCACACTAAAACGGCAGGTCCGCCTGATACCACCGCATGTCGATTTTACGACCGATTTAGAGGATGGAACAAGCAGGCAAGTACGGACAGTGCGGTTGTTAGGCATCACCCGGGCGATGTTTCTAGCGGCACTGGTTCAAGCAGGGTTAAAAAAGGTGGATGAATATGGTGATTTCGCCCGAAAACCTTATGACATCGATACAGATTTACGTTGGATTATCGTGGCTCAAAAACCACGAAAGGGGGCATCAAATCATGCGCGATGAGCAAACCATGCGCACTTTGATTTTAAACGTCGCAAACAGTCATAAAGCCATTCGTGTCGTGACGATGAATGGTTCACGCGTGAATCCGGAAACAGCCAAAGACGTCCACCAGGATTATGACATCGTCTACTATTTTGATGACGCAGACGCCTTGTCAAGTCGTGACTGGCCGACCTTGTTTGGGGACGTCTTGATCATGCAGACGCTTGAAGACATGGTCTTCGATCCACCACCGAAAATGTCCGGTCGTGTTTATTTGATGCAGTTTACCGATGGCAACCGCATCGACTTGTCACTGAAGCATGTCGATCAGCTCAAGGACGATCTCGCGCGTGACACGCTGACAGCGATTCTCCTTGACAAGGACAAGCGCATCGTTAAGCCACCGAAGCCGAGTCTAAAAAGCTATCATGTTCGTCGTCCGAGTGAGGCGGTCGTCGCAAGTTGTGTGAATGAATGTTTCTGGGTCGCCTTTTATGTACTCAAAGGCGTTGCGCGCAACCAAATGGGCTATGCGCAGGTGCACCTTGACATCTTGCGTCGGTGTTTAGAGGGCATGTTGGCGTGGTCGGTCGGAATCGAGCATGATTTTGCCGTCTCAACAGGTAAGCACGGGGCGAATTTTACGCGCTATCTTCGTGATGATTTTGTCAAACGCTGGTTGTCGACATGGCCCGAGGCGGACCCTTTGCCGGTGTTACATGCGCTATCTAGCTTGCTTGACTTGTTTGTCGAGGTGTCCGCTCAAGTCAGTGACGGCTTACAAATTACTAATCCCGTGTTGCAGTACACGGCGGCGCGACATGAGATTGCGGCGCGACTTGAAAAACTTATAACCGCCTATGCACGTGATAATCTTTCATGTTAGAATAGATACCATGACAACGCAGGAGGTTTTATCATGAGAAAACGCTATGGGCTGGGTATGCTGTTGCTGGGTGTGCTTGTCAGCCTGCTTGTACCTGGAAAAACGATACCGGTCTATGAAATGATTGCACACATCGAAAGTCAAGAAACGGCGCAGCAAATTGCGATGCGTGAGGGGATTGAACTGTTGTCCTACTCGCGTTTTGGCATGGCTAAGTACCATGTTGAGGGTGAGGAAAACTATCATCAGCTCAAAGCGTTGCCAGGACTTGACTTCGAAGAAAACTTGGGTTATGCGCCGACAACGGTTGTTGTGGACGATCCACTGGCGCCTCAGCAACATGCCCTTGAGATGCTGGGTCTTTATGATGCCTGGCACATCAACACCGGCAGTCCGGATGTCACCGTCGCAGTCATCGATACCGGCATCGACATATACCATGAAGACTTACGGCACAATATCTCGCCGCTTTCTTACAATGCGACCACCGATAAGGTGGGTCTTGAACATGTCGTCGATGTCGACGGTCACGGGACGATGGTAGCGGGTGTCATCACCGCGGCAAAGAACAATGGCCTCGGTGTGGCCGGCGCCGCCCCCGGCGTCAACTTGCTCGTCATCAAGGCTGAACTGAGTGATGACGGCTATTTTGCCTGGTTTGACCTCGCCGAAGCGATTTTTTATGCGGCCTTCAATGGGGCCGACGTCATCAACATGAGCCTCTCAGGGGGCGGAGATAGCGGCAACGTCCGGCGCGCGATTACCACAGCGACCAACCGCGGGGCTATTGTTGTGGCCTCGGCAGGGAACAGTGCTTCTGGCATTCCTGAATATCCGGCCGCATTTGCCAATACTGTTGGGGTATCGAGTGTCGATGCCGACGGTTCGATTTCAAGCTTCTCAAACTACGGTATCCGTGTGCGCGTTGCAGCACCAGGTAGAAATATTTATACAACCGATAGGGGTCCGGGCAGCGAGACAGAACCGAGCAGCCGTTACCGAAAAGTTAACGGCACATCGTTTTCTGCCCCGTATGTCAGTGCCGTCTTGGCGTTGATTAAATCCGAGTTTCCCGACATGGATCGTGAAACGTGGCTCAACCAGTTATACCGTTCAAGTATCGATATGGGGGAACCTGGTTTTGATCAGTATTACGGTCACGGCCTGATTCATGCGTATCATGCGCTTCATCCTGTGGTCAAACTGACGCTAGAACCCAATAATGGCGACGCAAGGACACATCGTTACATGACGACGAGTCAAACTGTCGACGTGGATTCACCAGTCTATCCGGGATATCAGTTTGCCGGATGGTATGTCGATGTAGCTTTGACCGTGCCTTTTGTCGATTTGGACGGACCGGGTGACCTGACGCTTTATGCGGCCTGGGAAGCAAAGACCTATACGGTCAGCTACGAGACGAGCGGTGGTGAGATTATCCCGCCAGAATCGGTCACCTATGGCGAAGATTGGCAGCCGGCGACCCCAGTCCGAGAAGGGCATCGTTTTCTTGGTTGGTACTTCGATGCCACAGCCAAAAATGAACCGTATGAAGACATACTGCCACCACGCGATGTCACCTTGACGGCTAGATGGCTTGAAGAAACGTACACATTTGCCCTTGAGGCAGGCGTTGACACAATCGTGGTTGGACAATCTTTCGTCGATGCCGGCGTCGAGGTGTCGCCTGGATTTGATGTAGAAATATCGGGCTCGGTCGATACGGCTACGGTCGGGCGCTACACGATTTATTATGATTTGTATGATGACGATTTGGTCGTTGACCGGTTGATCCGGGTCGTGCATGTGGTCGAATCGGTGCGTCCGCTACAGTTGACGCTTGAAGCCGGCCCCTCAACGCTCCCCTATGGGTCAGCTTATCATGATCCTGGGGCATTCAGTCCACTGGGGTCGGTGGACGTTTTGGGAACAGTTGATGAGACTGAACCTGGTGTTTATACCCTGACTTACCGGGTCAGTCATGATGGGTATTACGATGAAATCATCCGCAAGATTCGGGTTCACCCGCCTGTTGGGGATGACAATCAAGTGACGGCAATCTTGCCGAAACTGAGTATGGAAAGGCGGTGGCTGCGATGACATCACGATGGCTGATAGGGTTATGGTTTATGGTGGTTACTGTTTTAGTAGCGTGTGAACCGACAGACAGTACACGCGATCTCGTCTTTGAACTGCAGGAGGGCGTGGACACGGTGGTCGCTGGGTCGGCTTGGCAGGACGCATCCGTACGCGCAACGCTGGCAGGCGAAACCTTGGATGTGCACGTTGATTATGCGGCGCTTGATCTTGATACACCCGGAGAATATACGGTGGTTTATTCGGTTACGGTCAATCGAAACATTCATACACTTGAGCGCACCGTTTTTGTCGTTGCACCGAGTTTGCCGTGGTTACAGCTCAATCCTGGAATAGACACGCTTGTTGTAGGCGAAACCTTTGTCGATGCCGGTGTGACCGTGTTAGGTCCCGACCAGGCGGACTATGACGTCTTGGTTTCGGGTGTGGTAGCGACTGATGTACCCGGTGACTATGCGATCACCTATTCGCTTTTAGGCCCGCAAGGGATTGTTGACGTGGTGGTTAGAAGGGTGACAATAGTTGAGGCGGACACCGCTTCGGGTGGACAGTGAGACCATGATTGAAACGATTGAACGGTTGTCGGCACAAGACAGGACACGGATTGCCGATTTGCTTGGGGCGACCTTTGCGGCCTATGCGAAACGTTCTGAGGCCGAAGAAGAAGTCGCAAGCTTGTGTGGTAAGGATAAAGTATTACTTGTTGAAAGACGCTCGGGGGTCATTGTAGGACTGATTGGAGCGACCGCGCAGTATGGCAAGACAGGTTGGGAACTGCATCCCCTTCTCGTCGACACGGCACATCGAGGCAAGGGGATGGGTCTGAGGCTTGTTGAAGCGCTTGAAGATGCGGTACGAGAGCGTGGGGGATTGATGATGTATCTTGGGACCGATGATGAAGATAATCGGACGACGCTCAGTCAAGGTGACTTGTTTGAGAATCTCTTTGCGAAGGTACGGGATATGCGCAACCTCGCCGATCATCCCTACAGTTTTTACGAACGCTGCGGGTATCAGGTGGTCGGGGTGCTTCCGGATGCAAACGGATGGAACAAGCCTGACATCATGATGGCCAAGCGCCTGTTTCCGTATCGCGAAGACCTTATTTGACGTTGTAACCGGATTGAAGAGTGTCTTGCTTCAATCCGGTTTTGCATGCGTAGATTTTTTAGTGCAAACTATTCGAAATCTTGGGTTATTTTTGGTACAATGTCCATAAAATACGGAGGTGTTTCGGATGAAACGATGGGTTCGCTGGTTAATTCGTCTCAGTGTCCTCATGCTCGTGGTTGGTTTGATCGGTCTTGTGGCGCTCAACCGGCTGACGTATCGAGCTGACGTTGAAGCGGTGGCTGTCCTCGACATGCCTGAGGTTCATGTCAGTCGGAACTTGATTCGGCTTGAGCCTGAGACCCATCTTGGCAATGTGATCATTTATCAGGGTGGACTGGTGGAGACAGAAGCGTATCTTGTTTTTGCGTCGGTGCTTCGTGACAAGGGTTATCGTGTCTTCTTGCCGAAGATGCCGTTCAACTTAGCGATTTTACGCCGCGATGCCTTTTCAAGTATCCAAGCAGCGTATCCGAGTGCCTTGCCTTGGATTGCGGTCGGGCACTCACTCGGTGGGGCGACGTTGTCGTTCATCGCTGCGGATGACCGCATGGATGCGTTGGTATTGTTAGGCGCCTATCCGGCTGAAAGTGTCGATCTGACGCATTTGACCATTCCGGTTTTCTCTATATTTGGTGAACGGGACACTGTTTTGAATCAATCAACACTTGAAGCGACCAAACCGCTGTTACCCACGCACACCGAATTTATTGAAATACCCGGTGGCAATCATGCGTGGTTTGGTCATTATGGTGAACAAAAAGGCGACGGACAAGCCACCCTGAGCCGAGCCGAGCAACAACAAATCGTGATTAACCGCATTATCTCCCAGTTCGAATAACTTGACAAGTATCCCCATTTCGACTATACTATAATTGACATATGTTAAAAAAGGAGTGTTTATGTATGGCAAGACCCAAGAAAAAAAGAAGAGTGTGTTGTGATCCCGCCATTGCCCTGTTTGGGCCAACGAAACTACCCATTGATCGTGTGCTTCAGCTCCCGGTCGATG
>RECF01000087.1 GCA_007694145.1 Acholeplasmatales bacterium
CCCGCTGACAAGTTGGGCGAGGTACACGGTGGTAATGATAATAATCAACGCAAACGAGACGGGATTGAGCCGGTAGAAATAGCGAAGCTCCCGAGGCCCTTCAAAAATACTCATGACAAATCATCTCCTTGAAATACGATTAGGGGCACCTGCATCTCATCGGGTGTGATGCCGGCGTGATGCCCTTTGAAAAGGGGTCCGCCTTGTCCTAAAGTGAAAAATCTGTTGCTGTTGGCTATCGCGACAAACTGACCGAGACAGGCATCGACAAACGGATGACGACGCCCTGAACCATACCAACCTTCAGCGAGGACAGCCTCTTTTTCATACAAATCGAAAGCGGCGCCATAGGTGGCGTTGAAGTGTTCTTTGAACGTTTTTTCCAGACCCGGTTAGACAAAAAACGTGGTTGCGCGTGCTTCATTGGCGGGTTGATGTTCAAGCAAACGCATCAACAACCTATCGTCATGAAGTGGCCATGGTTCGACGGCTGTGAGACCATGGTCCGCGGTGACCATCACGCAGGTGCGTGGCGGAAGTGCCGCATGGAGCTGTTCAAGCTCTTTCTCAAGCACGCGTGCGGTGGTGGCGGTTGTCTTTGCGTGGGGCCCGACTTTGTGTTGGGTCAGGTCAGGCTCGACAGCATAGAAGTACGACAACGTTTTAGTATGGGTGCGTAGGCGTTCGATGAGCGCTTGGTATCCGGTTGATCGATCCGAGTAGCCATTTGGGTCGATGGGTTTAGGAAAGTGCGCATACGTATCAATCTCGTTATTGACAGCCTGCACTTTGTCAAGGAAGCTGTCGCGGTGAAACAAGTCTTTGAAATCAAGATGGATCGCCTTGCCCGGTTCATAGTAGTCTTCGCCGAGAAATGTCGTGAAGTAGGTGTCGTACTGTTTGAAATACTGAAACCAACCCAAAAAGCCACTTTCATACGGTGTAAGACCTGTCAGAAGTGCGGTGGTGGCAGCGGTGGTTGTTGAAGGGAAGACGGATGTGAGCGGCATGAGTAGATGGCGCTTCATGAAACCGTCTTGGGCAAGATGCGCGACAAGCAAGTTGAGACCGAAGCCATCAAGCACAATCAAAACAACATGATCCGCACCGGCGAGTCGCTCGGTCAGCGCCGGCAGCGGCGCATGTGTGACAGCGAGGCCGTAATGGTCCATGATGGTTGTAGGGATGTTGACGATGGAACGGGTATAATCCGGTTTCATGGTCGTCCTCGTTTCCTAATGTCTGTATATACAGTCTAAGGGTTTATCACTTTTTTTTCAAGAAAAACAGTCTATGATTGATGCATGAAGGCAAGGGGAAATGTTATACTATGGACAAGGGAGTGATTCAATGAACAATTTCGTCTACCACAATCCGACCAAAGTCATTTTCGGCAAAGGGCAAATTGCCGCACTTGAAGCGGAACTGAAACCCTATGCAGGTCACACCATCCTGTTTGTCTATGGCCGTCGTGCCATCCGTGAACTGGGCATTGATGAAACCGTTAAAACGGTATGTCAGTCGCTAAACATCACCTGCATCGAGCAAGGTGGCATCCGGCCCAATCCAACCCTTGAAAGCGTCCTTGAGGGACGCAAGAAGATACTGAAATATGATGTGAGCATGATTCTTGCGGCCGGTGGCGGCTCTGTCATCGATGCAGCTAAGGCGATGGCGTTTGCCCCCTTCATGAGCGAGCGGGCCGTATGGGACGTTTTCATGCGAAAACAACAGCCTGAGAAGGCACTGCCCCTTGGGGTAATCTTGACGCTTGCGGCGACGGGTACTGAAATGAACGGCAATACGGTCATCACCAATGAAGCGACCCGACAAAAACGCAGTTGCGGCTATCCAGTGCTTCACCCGCGCTTTGCCATCATCGATCCCGTCTATACACAAAGTGTGCCTGCACATTTTGTCACAGCCGGTTGCATCGACATCACCATGCACATATTCGAACAGTTTTTCTCTACGACCGAGGAAACCGATACCGCAGATGCACTCAGTCTTGGGTTGCTTAAAAATGTCGTGGCCCTCACCGACCGCTTGCGGCGCGGGGAAGACACCTATGATGTTCGCGCCAACTTGAGTTGGGCCTCGACCATCGCCTTGAACTGGCTTCTAGCCCAAGGCAAAGTGGGGGACTGGGCGACCCATCAACTGTCCTATCCGGTCACCGAGCACTACGGCATCACACACGGTTATGCACTGACGACGTTGTATCCAGCTTGGCTGAAGACGGCACTGAAGTACAATCCCGATACGATGATCCGTCGTTTAGGCCAAATTGGTGCCGAACTGTTTGACGTCCATGACCCGACGACAGTCATCGAGCGCATCCGTGGCCTCTACAAGCTTTGGGGGGCGCCAACGTCCTTTAAAGAAGCTGATGTCATACCCGATGAGCCAACCATCGGTCAGTTTGTTAAACAAGTCACGATTGCAGGACCGGTGGGCACCGTGATCAAAGTCGATGCGGCCATGGCCCAAGAAATCTACCAACAAGCACGGTCATAAACAGATGCCTCCTCAGCGGGAGGCTTTTTTTATGATGTGGCGTACCTCCTGATGATAACGCTTACTTGTCGAACATGCTATAGACTAACTTATCTTGCGCTGAATACGTGAAATATTGAATAATACATTAATTAAAAGTACAATTAGACTGAGGAGGTGAGGACATGTGGCATGGACCACAAGTTGATGTATTGCTACATGAAAGTCACAGTCCGGCTGGCTTTGCAAAAGACAGCCTGTTTCATTATCGAAACTTTTATCAGTTACAATGCAATGACGAGTATTCCACCTCGTTCAATACCGCGGAAGCGTACTACTTGTTTTATATTAACAGCGGTTCATTGTTTGTGACGTTGAACAATCAGATTTACTCACTCACCCGCAACGACCTACTCGTAGTCAAGAAAAAGACCCAGGTGACCTTGTCGGCGAGTCAAAGCAATTTATACGTTGTTGAGTTTGATGGCAAGCTTGCGGCCGATTACATGCACGAAATCATCGAACCAGGCAAACAGGGCCGCTCGATTGTCGACTTCTCTAACATTGTCATGTTTTTTGTGCGGCTGAAGGAACTCTCGGCATACGAAATCATGAATGAAGCGTATGTCTCGCTGAACCTTGAGGCGATTCTTGTGGAAATCTATGCGCGGAAGTATTATGACACGGACATAGAAAATCCTCAAAACTACGCCATCATACAAGCCCTATTTTTCATTGAGCAAAACATTGCCAAAAAAATTACCCTTGAAGGGTTGGCCGGCTTTGTCGGTTACAGCGTTTACCACTTTTCCCGGCTCTTTAAAAAAGAAGTCGGCATCCCGCCTTACGAGTACGTTATCAAGTTCCGGCTTGACTTAGCCAAGCACATGCTGATTACGACCAAAAAACCTGTTAAAGACATTGCCAAGGCGTGCGGATATCAAAGTGAAATCAACTTTTACAACATTTTTCGCAAGAACATGGGGACGAGTCCCAATCAGTTTCGCCAAAAAAACCACAGCGAGGTGAAAGCGTAGATGAAGATTTATCTGATGCATCAAACCCATACGGATATCGGTTACACCGATCGTCAGGAGAAAATCACCCTCTACCACATTGATTATCTCAAACAGGCCATTCGTATGTCCGAAGCCATTGCAGCGGGTAAAGAATCATGGAACGGCTTTGTCTGGAACAACGAGATGTTTTGGATTATCGAACGGTTCATCGAAGCAACCGATCCGACTTGGCATACGCGGCTTCTTGAAGCGGTAAGACGCGGTCACATTCAGCTTACTGCCAATTACCTAAACATGACCGACCTAGTCGATGCCCGCATCCTCAAAAAGTACTTGCAGCGCGCGAAGACGTTTGGCAAGGCGCATGACGTCCGCATTGATGCGGCGATTTCCATGGATATCAACGGGTGGTCCTATGGCTATGCTCAGGCACTTGCAGATGCCGGGGTACGTCACTTCTACACATGTATCCACAACCATCACGGTTTCGTACCGTTTGGACGTAAACATGTACCATTCTTGTGGGAAACCCCATCGGGAGAGCGGATTCTTGTCTGGCATGGTGATGTATACAATCAGGGAAATGTGGCTAAGCTGGTCCCCGACGTCATCGGGCACGGTACGGCTGAAGGTCTCAAGACACAAGCCATCATCGACCCAAAACGGCTGGCCTATGCGAAGCGATGGCTCGATGATTACATCGAAAGTGTCCGTAGCCAAGGCTATGATTATGATTTCTTGCCACTTGTGACCAAAGGCATTCTTGTGGACAACGCACCACCTAATCCGCACATTGTCGAGGCAATCGATGCGTTCAACCAAGCCTATGGTGATCAGCTCACCATCGAGATGGTCGGGATACATGATTTCTTTGACATGCTTGAACACAAAGCGCTTGATTTGCCTGTATACAAAGGGGATTGGACCGATTGGTGGAGCGATGGATTTGCCTCAACACCCAAAAGTCTGATGGCGTATCGTGAGGCACAACGAAACTATGAAAAAATCCATTATCTCAAGCAAGCGGGTTACCCGTTTGCCCCAGTCATGCTCGATGCACTTGAGTACAATCTCATGATGTATGCCGAGCATACATGGGGATACTTCACCAGCGTGTCGGAGCCGTGGAACAAAATGACAATGAAACTTGAAACACGCAATGAGATGTTCGCCTACAAGGCGAATGAACTCGCCGATCGTCTGCTCGATGACTACCAGATGGCCCACGGTGAAATGGCCAAGGCTGTTGGGCGACCGATGTGCTACCGGATTACCAACCCCTACCCGCACCCCATCGTGGAGATGGTTCAACTGCATATCAACTGGTGGGAAGAATTTCTTGTCGCAGAGGGTTATGTGATCACAGAACTCGGGTCGGATGAGCCTTTGCCATATCAAGAAATTCGCGTCGATGAAAAAGCCCGCCGGCAAATCAACGTGGAACTCAGCTTGCCACCCTTTACCTCGAAAACACTCACGGTCATTCCGAAAAATCAGCCCGTCCGTCTGATGCCCTTTGATCCGCTGTTTACGCGGGATACGACATACGACTACACATCCCCTTACCTTGACAACACGATTGAGGCGACCATGTTTCATCTTGAGAGTCCGTATCTTACCATGCGGTTCAAGACCGGTGAAGGGGTTGTCGAATGCATTGACAGGCTGACTGGAAAGTCGCTGGTCCGCACCGATTGCGAAGCCCCGCTCTTTGCACCGATTTATGAATGGACACCGGTTGCTATGCCGACTGGTGAAGAAGGCTTAGCGGTGAAAGAAGCGCGCCGGGCGTTTGGACGAAACAGAAAAGTGATGGCCACCCAACGCGCGATCGGTCGCCTCATCGATGTCAAAGTGCTTGAAACCGGTCCGCTCCTAGGACGGGTACAGTTGAAGTACGCCTTGAAAGGAACGATTCACTGTGCTGTGGAGTTGACGGTGCATCGAAATTCACCCCGGCTCGATGTAGCCCTTCTGTTAGGCAAGGACACCGTTTGGGAGCCTGAAAGCATGTACTTGTCCTTGCCGTTTACAACCGGGGCAGATCGTGCGCTTTGGCTTGACAAGACCGGCTGCCCGATTCGGCCGCGCATCGATCAACTACCCGGAACATTGACAGCTTTTTATACAACACAAACCGGCTATATTATCGAAGGTCAGGACACAGCGATTCACGTCGCCATGCCAGATAGCCCGCTGTTGGCCCTTGGGTCACTCGAACCCGGTCTCATCAAAACCATGGACGGAACCTTGCCAAATGTCGACAAGCAGAACGCCTGGTTGATGAACAATTACTGGGAAACCAATTTTGCCACATCACTGGGCGGTTTCTATCGCTTCGACTTCGTCGTTCTTATCACCGCTCAACCCGATGCAGAGACTGCACTTGAAGCCATGCGGCGTCTCAGTCGCAAGGCGTTGGTCTATCAGGTGAGCGATTATGCGTAAAGGGATGGTGTGCATGCTTATGCTGACGACATGGTGGGTTTTGCTGAGTTGCCGGGATGATGCACCCCCTCCGCAAACCGGTCTTGAAATAGTACTAGAAGCCGTCGAACCTTGTACAGTCCATCCAGCAAGAACAGCCGGTGATACGGTTGTTGTTAAGTCACTACGCATCGATGATGCTGTCGTGACAGGCGATCCCGATGCTTTTATCCATCCATGCAAGGCGACCACACAAAATCCGCTGGCCGTTTCTGAGGGCATCCGTAACACGTTTATCATGGAATTTCAATTTGACGGTATCTATCCCTTGGCAGACATGGATCTTACCAATTGGTTAGGTGAAGGCGATTACGCCCTTCAAGCAATCAGTGTTGACGTTTCCATCGAACCACGCGGTTTCAGCCGCGTGGTCCAGCAGTTGCCACTGGATGCACAGACGACGCGGGTTCCTATCAATCGAGCTGCACGTTATGTGCGAATTGTCTTTTCAACCCAACCCGGTACAGGGAATACCGGTGGGGAATATTTTGGTTTGAATGCCGTACGGTTCACCTTAGGCAGCGGCAAAATTGTTTTAGAAGAAGACGATTTGTCACACGCTTTCAGGCGTTATGAAGGTTGGTCAGGTGCCGACGGTATTTTCTCCTTCAACTTGACCGATGGCCGCACCCATATCGGGGCGGACTTCGAACGGCTGCTCTTCATCTTCAGTGATACGTTCATCGGCCCATCGGGGACCCACAATCACGTCCGTCAAACGATGCGCCTGATCAACAATACCCTTGGGTATTACACGCCGGCTGAAACATTTTCCGAAGGTCTTGAGTTTGTTTATGCCGGAACGGAAGCCTTACCCCGTAACCTGTTTGAACCGGATTACTATATCGGTTACCACGCCTCAAATCTCAGTGATTTTGACGGGTTTGATCGCACCGATAGTCCACAGGCACGCCTAGATAACCGCGCACTTGGTGCGATGTGGCGGTCGACCATGCAAACAGATATCAGCCTATCTTTCTCCTTGCATGAACGCCTACCACTCGGTGCAGCTTATCTTTGGAACGACAATGTCGATCCAAGTTTTGGTATCCAAACTTTCGAGTTGCTTGCTAAAACAGAACACGGCGAGTTCGAGAGCTTGGGTGTCTATACGTTACCGCAAGCGACAACCGATGCGCCGACGCCGTATCAACTGGCCATCGACCTCGAAGGTGTTGAGACCGAGTCATTGAAAATCATCCCTTTTGACAATTACGAGAGCACGTTTACACACTTTGCGCTTGGGAAAGTGATGTTCACCGGTGAAGAGGGTCGGGTGTTGCACGCTCAAAGCGCTGCAACAGACAGTCTATTCGGTCGCGACGCAACCGAAAACAGTGCTCGGCTTTGGTTACAAGATGGTGTGGTGATTGGTGATGTATTTTACAACTTTCCCATCGTCGTCAAGGATAGTCCGGATCTCTTCAAGGTGCATCAGGTCGGTTTGAGCCGGGTGCCGATTGTCGCAGGCGAACTGATGACGACGGAAACGGCCTATTTCACGACCCCGCTTCAAGCACGGACAGCGGACGGTGGTGAACTGTTTTTTGGCGCTGGTGTAATGAACCTTTCAACGCATCAGGACCTTGACGATCCTTATGTCTATGTGTACGGATACCTTGACTTTGACGGCCGACACCTGACCGTCGCAAGAGTTTTGCCTGAGCAGTTTGAGAATTTCAATGCCTGGACTTTTTATGATGGCAATACGTTTCAACCCGACATCCATCTGAGTGCCCCGCTGATCAAAGGTGTATCGGCAGAGCTGAGTGTCAGCTATGTGCCAGAAGGGCCGTATGAAGGGCGATATGTGTTGACGGTGATGGAAAATACTTTGTCAGGTCGCGTCAGTGTCGCCTATGCCGAAACACCTTATGGCCCGTTCAGTGCATTCGAGTTGCTGTATCGGACCCAAGAACACCAACAGTTTAATAATACATTCACTTACAATGCCAAGATGCATCCGTTGCTGAGCACCGCAAATGAGTGGATTATCAGCTACAATGTGAATGCGACCACCAACTTCGCCTTGCGCGATGTCCGAATCTACCACCCACGTTTTATCCGCGTGATTCTCGTTCCCTGAATCAGCGCTAAACCAGACCGGACAACACACGTAACTTACTGTGCTAATGTGCTATTAAATCTTGCGCATGCCATGTCAAAGACTTACACCAGCAAGGACGGCATGGTAAAATAACCGTGTAAGCGCTTAGAAAGAGGGGACACCCATATGCCCAATTACGCAATAATCATTGATTTATCCCTTAAAAAAGGTGAAGAAAGAACCGTAGACCTTGGGCTTTTTTGGCCGCTGGGCCGGATTGAAACCACGGGTGACATGACGGTTGAATACCAACACTTGATGGTTTGGGAAGCGCTTGATGTGCCGGGAGATGCGGAAGGCATCACGGCAAGATATATTAAGTTCACCGCAAAAGAACCAAGCCATGTCATCGTGTATGAAGGACCCGGCTTTGTGGCGGAGCCTGAGGCACGTTGGACCGAAGCCTTCCGTCGTGAAAGCGGCTGGATGGGGGGAGATGGCATTTTCAGCTTCAACTTGCATGGTGGTATCGATGCGTTCAATCAGCACGATGCGAAAACGTTGTTCGTTTTTGGCGATACGTTGGTCGGCGAAAGTGATACGTCGGGAACACGTCGCGTTCGACCCTTGCTCATGCCGAACAACTCGGTCGCTTATTTACAAGGAAACGGTGCTGAGCACCTTGATATCGATTTCCGACTCAACACCCATCCGGAGGGCCATGTCATCTCGTTTATCGAACCCGACAACCCTTCGATGTATGACGGTACGGTACCCGAACACCTGATTCGTGATGATCACCGTGGTGACATACGCCATTATGTGTCGGGTTTTGACCCCAAGTGTCTCACCCTAACCTTTGATCTAACCTATGCACAACCTGTTAGAAAACTGTCGGTGGTCAATTATTTCGATCCACAAGAATCAGATACCGAAATCATGAACCGCGGTATCAAACACTGTACCGTATCCGTAAGTGACAGTGAAGCGGGCCCTTGGCAAAAGGTGGCCGATGTAACGCTGAGGAAAGCGGAAAATCTTCAAGATTATCAAGACATCGAGATCGATCGTACTTGCCGGTACATCCAGCTTGATATTCCACCACAAAACGGTCTTGGTAACCATTATTCTGCCGAGGATAAAAAAACGCGAGTATTTGGTTTGAATCAAGTTTGCATCTATAATGATGACCGCCCGTTACGCGACTTGAAAGTGACATCAAGCTCCGTCCTATCAAGAGAACGATTGACATCATGGTTTTGGCTACAAGATGGGGTGGTCATTGATAACCGCATTTATTTCTTACCGCTTCTGGTCGTGCCTGATGCAAGCAAACCCGAAGGCTTGCAGTTTGATGTGCGTGGTATCAGCTTGATTGAAGCACCGATTGTCGATGGTGAAGTCGATTTTCGTGCCCATACGCAAAAAGATACGCCGCTTTATCGGTATCACGAGGACACACTATGGCTGTTTGGTGCAGCCATCTTGCCGAATTTTGCGGCAGCGGGTGCGATGGCACCGGATGGCTATGTCTACGTATATGGTTACTCGACAAAAGGCGCCCATCGCGCTTTGCGAGTGGCCCGTGTGAAGCCGGAGGCTTTTCATACCATCGATCGCTATGAGTATTACGCCGAGGGCGAATGGGTCAAGGACATGCTCAAGGCGAGTCCCTTGCTTGAACACATCTCCTGTGAAATGAGTGTTACACCCATTGAAAGCGGCTCGCTGAAGGGCAAAGTCATCGCGGTCTTTCAATATGATGTCGATTCACGTTACACAGCCTACAGCATCGGCGAAACGCCATGGGGGCCGTTCACCAAACCGCGGATTGTCTACGCGTGTCCCGAACCCGACTTACTTGGTGGCAAGGCGTATACGTATAATGCCAAGGCCCATCCGCATTTGAGTACGCCAAACACCTTGCTCGTTTCATACAATGTCAACTCTTACGACATGCAACAACACTTCGACAACCTCGATGTATACCGGCCGCGGTTCATCCGCTTGAAAGAGTCCGGCCATTGACAGTAGAAAGGTGGTGCCTTATGGTATCGGATACTGAACGTCCGCTAAAACAAGAACATACGGAACTACCGAAACTGACCATGAAGCAACGCCGCTTGATCAAAAACAGCATTCTACATCTCGTCCTCGTTTCTTTGAGTGCCTTGTTCATGTTTCCATTTTTCTGGATGTTGACGACGGCATTGAAAACGCCTGCTGAGCTACTCAGAGGAACCGAGGTGCTTTTGCCGGCAACACCGCAATGGCAAAACTTTCGCATTGCCGTTACCCAAGTGCCTTTCATCTTGTACTTGTCCAATAGTTTGTTGCTTGTTTCACTCTCGATTGCCGGAACCTTGTTCTCAACGACGTTGAGCGCCTATGCGTTTGCTAAACTTTCTTGGCCAGGTCGGGACACCTTCTTCATCGTCATGCTTGCGACGATGATGATTCCCATCCAGGTCATCCTGATTCCCTCCTATATCCTATATGCCCAAATCGGATGGTTGGGAACGAGGTTACCGTTGATTGTACCGTTTTTCTTTGGTGGAGGCAGTGCCTTCTACATTTTCCTGCTCCGACAATTTTTCAAGGGCATTCCACGGGAGTTGACTGAAAGTGCCATCATGGATGGTGCTGGACATTTTCGGATTTTCTGGAACATCATGTTGCCTTTGACTAAACCAGCGCTCATCACCATTACACTCTTCACCTTTATGTTTGTCTGGAATGACTACTTCGGGCCGCTCATCTATTTGTCTAATCCCGATCATTGGACACTCGCTCTCGGTCTTCGAGCGTTTCAAAATCAGTACAGTGGACGTTTTGATCTCATGATGGCCGCTGCGATTTTGGTCATGTTGCCGACTCTAGTTATTTTCTTTCTTGCACAAAGACAGTTTATCGAAGGTATCACCTTTACAGGTATCAAAGGTTAATCAATTTAGGAGGTTTGTCATGAAAAAAACATGGATTGTGTCCTTGCTGCTTTTAATGACACTGTCACTATCGGCTTGCGGCTGGTTTGGTGACGACGATGAAACACCTGATGGTCGGATTGAAATCACGTTTTGGCACATGTCGCCTGTTGGCAGTGATGCTTATCCCGGCACGCGACGTATCATTCGGGCCTTCAACGAATCACAAGACAAGTATTTTGTCAGAGGAACGGGTTTGAATTTTTGGGATTATTGGGATCGCATCGGGGTGGCTATTGCCGCAAACAACGCGCCAGACATCGGCTTTCACACCCTCGACAATGTCATCCTTCGTGCCCAAAACGATGCTTTATACAACTTATCCGCATTGATTGAAGCGGATTTAGACGCGGGCAGACCGACCATCGAAATCGAAGCCTTCCTTGAAAACCAGCTCGAATTCGCAACCTATGAAGGTCATCTTTATGCCTTGCCGTTTACCGCGACGACGCGGGTGCTTTACTACAACCTCGATGCGTTTGCGGAAGTCGGTCTCACCGAAGACGACGTACCCACCACATGGAGCGAACTCTATGATGTAGCCAAGCAGCTTGATAAAGTATCGGGGTCGACCATCGAGCGTATTGGGTTTGATCCAACATATGGACAAGGGACATACCACGGATACTTGTGGCAAAATGGTCTGGATTTCTTCGATGAAGACCTCGAAGTGACGTTGGACACCCAAGCACACGTCGATGTACTTGAATGGATGATCAACTTCAACACAGGCGCCGGCGGTTTCACACGCAATCAGCTCAACACCTTTGGTGAGGGCAACCAGATGCTTGGACTCAATCCGTTTGCGGCCGGCCGTGTCGGGATGATTATTGAAACCGACGGATTGTACCAAACGATGAAGATTCATGGTTCGGACATCAACTTTGGTGTGGCGCCGATTCCGGTGCCTGATGAGGATGGCATCCGCATCAACTGGGGTAGCGGATTCAGCATCGAAATGTACAACAACAAGGACGCTGAGCGGCTTGAAGCGACTTGGGCATTCATGAAGTACCTGATGGACTATGATACGCAAATGGAACTTGCGGAAGTGAATGGTTGGCTGATGGCTCACTACCCGGCGATGGAGACATTTGTCCAGGGTAATCCGATTTTGGAAGCCTTGTTGGAAGAAGTGCAGTTTGCTGTTGACAAGGTGTATGTCCCCTATGCACCAAACTGGCACGCCAATGACTGGCAACGTTACTATGATGATGCTTTGAGCGAGCGCAGGACGCCGGCAGAAGTGATTGCCATGGCACGCGCCAACTATTTGCAAAAACAAGAAAATTTTGAAGCTGCCAATTAAACATATAGGATGGAAAGGTTGTGGTCACGGTGAAAAAACAGTCTTCGCTCACAGCACTTAAAAGGCAGGAAAAACGACTCGGTTATGTTTTTGCCTCACCGTGGCTCATCGGTTTGTTTGTTTTTGGCGCCTTTCCAATGCTGGCTTCGTTTTACCTCAGTTTCACCACGTACAATATGGTCGGTGTACCCCGTTTTATCGGTTTGACCAACTACCGGATTTTGCTTTTCAATGACAACTTGTTCTGGCCGAGCCTTTGGAATACGCTCTACCACGTCATGCTCAGTGTACCACTTGGACTGGTGGTCGGGATTGCCCTGGCGTTGCTGCTGAACACGAAAATTCGCGGCATGGGCTTTTACCGCACCCTGTTTTACTTGCCAAACGTTGTCAGCGTTGTCGCACTGAGTTTGCTTTGGCTATGGCTGTTTCAGCCAAGCTTCGGTATTATCAATCAGGTACTCGACCCAGTCTATAGGCTTCTGAACATGGAACCCTTGGGTTGGTATCGCGATGCACGCTTATCGAAACTAACACTCATCCTCATGGGACTTTGGACGGCCGGTGGCAGCATGATCATCTATTTGGCGCAGATGCAAGACATCCCATTTGAACTGTATGAGGCGGCTTCAATCGATGGGGCGAACGCACTCCAAAAAACGACCCGCATCACCTTGCCCTTGATGACACCTTCCATTTTCTTTAACTTTATCATGGGAATCATCGGCGGGTTCCAAGTCTTCACCATCGCATATATCATGACGGGTGGTGGGCCTTCAAGATCAACCTATTACTTCGCTTACTATCTTTTCGACAAGATGATTCACGACAATAATATGGGTAGCGCTAGTGCCATGGCCTGGATCTTGTTGCTGATTACACTTGTATTGACGATGCTGGCTTTAAGCCTGAATAGATTCGTCTTCTATTTAGGAGAACAAAAATAAAACGAAATCATAGGAGGAGAACCATGAAAAAAAGAATCATGTCATTGGGCGTCATGTTTTTATTCATCTTTGTCCTTGCTGGCTGCTGGGCCGGTGAAATTACCGTCGACACCATCATCAATGCCGATGGATCGGGCGAACGTGTCTTCATCCTTGAAGTTATGGATGATACATTGAGCGAAGGTCCCATTCTCAATCCCGAAGATCCTGATCAAGAAAAAGACTACGGACCGGTTTTGAATGACAAGCACATCGAAGGTGGCATTCCCGCCATCCAGACCTGGCTTGAAGAAAACGCCCCTGCTTTCTTGACCGTCGAACCGATGGAGACAGAAGGTGTGGTTCGGACGTTCACACTGCGCTTCAGCTTTGGTAGCTTCGATGAGTTTCTTGAGCGGATGCAGGCACTTGTAAACTTGTCACCCACCTTGAGCTGGGACGATTTTGATGCCGATGAACTGCCGTCCTTTGTCTGTGAAGGTGGCGTATGCACGTTCACCGAGTCACGCATTATTGTCCAAGCAGCACTGGATTGGGCCATTGACGGTATTTTTAACAGCATCTATGATGAAGCCGATCTTGCTGGTTTCGTATCGAAGGCAGATATCGCTGTGCTTGCAAGCTATCGTGTCCAAGTCATCGAAGAAGTATACGAAGAGATGCGTCACTATGACCCAGATGCTGACGACGGTGAAAATCCCACGACCGGAGAACCTCGTTTTGGTAAAGTGATCTTCGTTGAAAGCGAGATGTTTGAACTGAGTGCCGATCGTCCTGATGAAAGCCGGACACCCGTCAGTTGCGGTGGAACGTCTACGTCGCTGCCAGTTGCACTGGTTGCTTTGCTTGGCATGACGGCCGCTTTGTCAACCGCCTTTGTTCTCAAACGCCGCTAAGAAAAGTAAATTAACACGAATCACTATATATTAGGATAGCATCCGTGCTATCCTAATACTATGAAAGGGGACGTGCACATGAAGCCTGAAAACCGGTTACGGGCCCAGTTTGGGCAAATGACCAACTATGTTGCCGTAGGCTTGCTTTGGCTTGCGACGAGCGCGCTCTCCTTATTTATTCTCACCGGGGCGGCGATGACGGCGGCACACAAGACGGCTCGGATGCTTGCTGACCGCGATAAGTCAGTCAAGATAACGCAGACATTTGTTCGCAGTTTACGGCATGAAGGTCTTGTCTCTACCGCGATTTTTCTTGGATCATTACTCTTAACGGTTGGGTTGTTTTTTGCCTACAACGCCGCCGTCAACACGCATCAGGACTGGGTGGTGGTCTTCGTCATCATCAGTGCCGTCGAACTCGCCGTCTTTAATCTATACGTGTATCCACTTGTGGCAACGTTTGAACACCCGAGCTTTATTGTATTACTCAAAAACACGGTGTTGTTTGCGCATCGACACCTCTTCACCACACTCAAACTGATTGGGACGGTGACGGTTTTCGTCTGGTTGATTGTCCGTGTCCATCCCAGTTTGTTCATTCTCGCCTTGAGTCTTTATTTTTGGATGGCCACCGTCCACCTAGAAACCGTTTTTTCGCCCTATATTTCAGCACTTCAGGAGGGTTCCCATGAAGAAGTATCTTGATTTTCCATCGCGTTATAGACAGGTGCCAATCATTGATTTTTCCCATGAATCAGGTCGAGTAAGTGAAGGTTTTGATGCAGTGGTGGAGACATTGAGCAAGTTGACAGGCACTATCGTGGTCGAAACATATCCTGGCGTTGACATGAGCCAGTTGGAAAGCATGCTGCGGATAGCGTATCCTGATCATCACTGGTTGAATGTGGAGACGTTCGCGTTTGATCGCGCGACCCTTGACGCACGTTTTGCGGATTATCTGACCGATGACCGCGTCTTTGGTGTCATGTGCCCTCTAACCGTGAACGACCTATATCCCGCGAGTGCGCAGACGGACATCATCCAGGTGCTCAAAGAGTGCAAACGTCCAACTGTTTTATACGGCTTTGGCGCAGCGCACTTCATCAAGGCGGATGTGCTGGTCTATGTTGAACTGCACCGCTGGGCTATTCAACAAAAATACCGTCAGAAAACGTATGCCAATTGGCAAGGTGAAGACCATACGGAAGATTTGCTCAAGAAATACAAACGGGGTTTTTTCATCGAGTGGCGCATCGCCGACAAACACAAGCAGACCCTGATAGAAAAGGTCGATGTCTATGTGGATACGAGTACCGCTGCTACACCCCGTGCGATCGCGGGTGATCTTTGGCGTGAAGCGCTACGACTTACTACTCAGCGCCCCTTTCGACTGGTGCCTTACTTCGATCCCGGTGTTTGGGGTGGACAGTGGATGAAAGAAGTCTGTGGATTAGACCGCGCCGCACGCAATTATGCATGGGCGTTTGACGGTGTACCCGAAGAGAACCATCTGCGGTTTAAGTTTCGGGGGGGCGTGATCGATACGCCGGCTATCAACGTGGTCTTTGCTCAACCTGTCGCTTTGCTTGGGGACCATGTTCATGCCCGTTTTGGCAAGGAGTTTCCCATCCGTTTTGATTTTTTGGATACGATGGGTGGTGGCAATCTATCCTTGCAAGTCCATCCGTTCACCGAGTACATCAAGGACACTTTCGGTATGGCCTATACACAGGATGAATCGTATTATATTCTCGATGCCGGTGCGGAAGGGACAGTTTGGCTTGGCTTGAAGACTGGGGTCGATCAAGCGCATTTAGTGGCAGACTTACACGCAGCTCAACGTGGGGAAAAACCTTTTCCTGCCGAGGCGTACGTGAACGTCTATCCTGCCAAAAAACATGATCACATCTCGATTCCTGCTGGCACCATTCATTGTAGTGGCAAAGATGTCATGGTCTTGGAAATAAGTGCGACACCTTATATCTTTACTTTCAAGATGTGGGACTGGGGACGTCTTGGTCTTGACGGCCTGCCCCGCCCGATTCATTTAGATCATGCGTTGAAGAACATCGATTGGTCGCGCGACAGTGCATGGGTGGAAAAGCATTTACTCAACCCGTTCACCACGTTGCATGAGACGCCGCAAACCATCATTGAACGGACCGGGCTGCATCCGACGCGTCAGTTCATTGAAACCCATCGCCACACATCAACTGAAGCGGTAGATCATGAGACACATGGGTCGGTGAACATGCTGAATCTTGTCGAGGGCGTAGAAGCGACGGTCAGTAGCATGACGGACGCGTTCGAACCGTTTATCGTCCATTACGCCGAAACATTTATCATACCCGCAGCCCTCACACATTACCGTATCACGCCATCTGGGCCTTCTCATGGTCAAGCCATCACGACCATCAAGGCTTTTGTGAGGCGATAGTATGCTGTTCTCAATCCTCTTGAATATTGTGCTCGCAAGTCTTGTCGTGTTTTTATTGGTGCGGTTGCATGCTGTACCGAAGAAGACCATGGCGGCGTTGTTTAGTTTGTTTATGGCCAGCGCACGTGAGAATCGCATGCGTTGGTTCACGACGATGAATCGCTATGCCCCTTCAGGTGGCCATGTCTTCATCGGTGACTCCTTGATTGAAGAATATCAGGTTACCGAGTGCTTTCCAGACAGTGCAGTGATGAACCGAGGCATCGGGGGCGATACTACAAAAGGGCTGTTGTCCCGCCTTGAATCCAGTGTCTTTGAACTTGCACCCCGTCAGGTCTTTGTGTTGATTGGAACCAACGACCTTGAACTGAGCACCGATGATGAACGAAGCATTGCCGAAAATATCGAAACCATCGTCAGGACCATTTCCAAACGCTTGCCCAAGTGCCACCTGCACGTTTTCAAGTTGTTGCCGGTCAGTCTTGGATCCGCCCCGCATATCGATGTCAAGACCGTCGGACGTCGCCATCCTAAACGGATTTTTCAAGTCAATGCGCATCTTGATGTCTTGCTCAGTAACACACCACACGTTACCGTGCATGATTTCACCCCGCTGCTTGCCGATGAACAAGGCTATCTCAAAGACGCTTACACACGCGAAGGACTACATTTGACACCAAGTGGCTATGAAGTACTGACCGAGGCCATTCGTCCCTTTCTCAAATAAAAAAGTCGCCTAAGACGACTTATACTGGTTTAATCGAAAGAATGACAAAGCACAGCCCTTCACACTAGGCGCGCAACGTGATGCGCGCATAGCGCAAGGGGCCGTCGATCACGTAGGTTGAATCGGCACTGATAAACAAGAAGTCCCCTTTTTTGACGCGATGTTCATCAATCAGGCCTTCGCCCTCAATGACAACGAGAAAGTCACCATAACGATCGGCTTTGACCGGATCGCGATGGCGCGTTACGATATCAAAACCGAAGTAACGGTCGTCATGTTCTGTCAAGGGGGTTTGATCAGGGATCGTCACAGCTTCGATGGCCGCTTCTAGGTGAAGCGGTCTTTTTTTGCCGTTTTCAAGACGATCATAGTCGTAGAAACGATAGGTGATATCACTTGATTGTTGGACCTCAAGTAACAACGTGCCAGCACAAATGGCGTGCAAGGTTCCAGCAGGAATGTAAAAAAAGTCACCGGCATGCACTTTAAACCGATTCACAAGGGCCTCGTAGGCGTTGTCTTCAACCATGCGGACAAACGCTTCACGCGATGATGCATGATGTCCAATGACCATATCGGTCTGGTTTTCAGCATCAAGGATATACCAACATTCGGTCTTACCGAAACTTCCCAAGGCTTTTGCGCGGGCATCATCGGGATGGACCTGGATGCTTAAATCTTGTTGCGCGTCGATCAGTTTGACTAAAATAGGAAACGTCTCGGCCGGATGATGCCCGAACAGTTCACGGTTTGATTCATACAACCGACTGAGGGACCACCCACCATAAGGTCCGCTCAAAACGGTGCTTT
Source organism: Acholeplasmatales bacterium (assembly GCA_007694145.1). GTDB lineage: Bacteria > Bacillota_I > Bacilli_A > Izemoplasmatales > Izemoplasmataceae > SKGI01. The sequence continues at coordinate 18,160 of RECF01000087.1, forward strand.
CACCATTTGGGTGGGCACTGATGCCCCAGCATTCACCAGTTTTTTCAGAAGGAATGTCCAAGCCGAATGTCGTGCTCAACTTTTTCCCGCCCCAAAGCGTTTCTTTGAAAACAGGTTTGAAAAAAATCACCATGCCAATCACCTCGCACCTATTATAGCACACACGTCTTGGGCGGTGCATCAAAAGCATGCATCAAGTCGTCAAAT
>RECF01000076.1 GCA_007694145.1 Acholeplasmatales bacterium
GACGACCGAAAGCGGTAGGGTGTCGACTGGGCCGTTTGGTGTGTCTATCTTGACACCACAGGCCAATACGAACAAGCCCATATACGACAGCATCACCATCAAGATTAGTTTTTTCATATTAATCACACCTCTGATCCTCTTCAGTCTAGCCAATCGCAAGACATAAATCAAGGGTTGATGACTAAACTGCGCGTGCGTTTGATTATCCTGCAAAGTCATCAAGCATCTTTCAGGCGGATGAAGCCGCCATTTGGTGTATAATAGAAAGGGACAGTGTGCGCAAGACATCAGGGGGGACACCTATGAACAAGGCACCTAAGTCATATCCTACATATAAACGACCGTGGCCGTATCGCCTGCTCTTTGGTGCTTGGCGCTTGTTTCGGCGCACCCCGCAGTTCATCAACGATAATGAGACCTTGAACCCGCAGGCCATCTTTCTTGCCAACCATAGCGGGCTGTCGGGGCCCCTTGTGCAAGGACTGTACTTCCCGACGTTCATCGTACCATGGGGAACGTATGAGATGACCGATGGCTACCGCAGTCGTTGGCGGTTCATGTATCAAACCACCTATCGGGAGAAAATGTACTTCGGTCGATGCAAGGCGTTTGTATTGGCGACATTTGTGGCCTTTTTCTCACCGATTGTCTATCATGCAGCCAAACTGATTCCGACCTATCCCGACCTGCGCCTGCTCAAGACATTCAGACGCAGTGCGGCAGCTCTCAAAGCATACAAAGGCATCATCATTTTCCCCGAAGACTCCGAGACGGGTTATCATGAACGCCTTGTCGGGCTTTACCGGGGCTTTGTCGTCCTGCACCGCATGATGAAGCGTCGTTATCATCTCGATGTACCGGTCTATCCCGTTTATTATCACAAGAAACGGCACACCGTGCTCATCGGCAAGGCTGAATCGATGCAGCCTTTGCTCGATCAAGGACTCGATGACGATGCCATCGCCGACTATTTTCTCGCAAAAATCAATGCCTTGCATGATCGCTTAGCTGAAAAAAGTGCCTAAAAAAACCGCCTGCTTTCCCGAAATGGGGAAGTAAGCGGTTTTTTTTGGGTCCCATGAAGGGTGCACAGTCGGAGAGGCAATCATATACATGGGACAACGGTATGTCTCAATCGGCCACGGGGACGGATTGTTCAATGGTTAGGCTATGAAAGAGAGTCGGAACGGTCCAGGCGCGGAAAGCAATCTTGTTTTGGGTGGCGTCATCGATGAACGTTTCAAAGACAAAACCGGCAATGATGATCTCGCCGTTTAAATAGACATCGAGCGTCATCAGGTTGTTTGTAACGTCTAATGTCCGAACATCAAGACGCATTTCAACGGTATCCGTCCACCACGCATCACGACGACTTTCGGGGATGAGAGGGTTGTCCGCATGTTGCACAAGTAAAACGGGTACACGGGACTCTTGGCCGTTTTCACGGGTGCGGATGGATACACCACCCAAACCGCGGTCAAACTGAATGGCGAGGCCGGTATCGTTGTCTTGGTCGTTGATTTTGGTTTCAATCAGCACCCCGAAACCACCAGTAGTGCGCGTGTTTTGCGGGCCATCTGTAGCATCAAGTGAAGCGCGGACAGTGATGGTGTAATCACGGCTATGGTTTTCAAAAAGATAGAGGCCGTGTCGACCGGTTAGGCCATCATAACTGGTGCGCCAATGTTGGGGGAAGGTCGCATGAAAATCGTGAAGGGGGAACTGTTCGTCGAATACATAGTGGAGGATGTGGTTTTCGGCCATTTCTGCTGGGCTGAACAGCGGTGTCTCAAGCAAGGGTTCATGGCGGTGCGCAAGGCGAATGTTGTCGGCTTTACCGGTCACATCATCTAGGTGGAGCCGGTAATTTTGGGACAGGCCTCTAAACTGATGGTTGGTGAAGCCGGCTTCGACGATTTCAGCAATCGCCTCAAGAGAACGGTTGAAGACAAATTGATGCGGGCTATGGGTATCTGAGACCATCAAGGCATTGGCTGGAATATGGTTGATTGATGCAGGCAGGGTGATGTCTTGGCGGAGGTCGAACAAGGGGGCATCGACACCGAGAACTTGCACATGCCCGTGCCTATCGATGACATAATCACGCAACAGGGAGACGCCATCGGCGAATACCGCTTGTTGGGCGGGTTGGTGATGTTGGCGGAACATGCCCGACTCGGTGATGAATACTGTGGCATCAAAAAGGTTTTTAAGATGCGCATACGCAACAGGCGATAAGGACGAATGGTTCAAAGCAGCATACAGGTGCTGGTAGTCTTCAAGTGTTTCGACCCGGTAAAACCAGTCCAAAGCGTGCGCTGTCGGTGAGCCGGATGTTTGGACGAGAATCACGGGGCGTTCTGCGGTGTATAAGAAGCCTTCCGGACGGGCGGCCACGGTGGCTGAGAAACGGTCTGCATCCAATGTGCGGTTTGTTGTTAGTGGGGTTAGGAAGTCCGTTGACAGCTGGTGCGCGTTACCGTTTGCGGGGTTTTCTGCGTAGTAGCTGATCAAGCCATCCACATCGAAAAGTACGAGGCGGCTCGCTTCAAGATCGAACCAGAAATGGTAGCCGCGGCGGCTTGTTCTAGGCGCGTTTCTGAACTGGCCGTCGGTGATGTCTTCAAGCAAGGCTCGGGCTTCAAACAAGTTGGTAGGCTTTTTAAGGGTGCCATCGATTTCATAGGCCATCAGGGCGTGATTGATGGCGGCGACTTCGGTGCGGTCGGCACTGAGTTGTGCTCGGAAGATGAAACCGCTGACCGTCGGGATGAGGACGGCGGCTAAGATGGCGATGATGGCGATTGAGACGATCAACTCAATCAACGTAAAACCAGACGTTGCGCGTAATGGGGCATGAAATAAGCGAGTTTGTTTTTTAATCATGATAAACCTCCAAAAGGGTTATCATGGCATGGAGCATGCCATGATCGGATTAGGATCATGGCAACTGGCTGTCTCAAAGAGACCCTGTAGTTTTGCGTCACCGGGTCGCCCCGGGTTTGCCTTTTTCATGGTGGGTTTTGTGGCATAAAAAATGCCACAATCAATCAGATTATGGCAACTGGCTGTCTCAAAGAGACCCTGTAGTTTTGCGTCACCGGGTCGCCCCGGGTTTGCCTTTTCACGATATATTATACATGGTTTGGTTCATATGTCAAGTAAAATGTTTAAGAAGGCGCAGTCGAGCGAGGCAGTTGTGTCCTACAGGATACTACTAGGTGAGCAGTCTATTTGAAATGGGCTTTAAATAGGAAAGAACTTCTAACTTGACATTGTATTATAGAAAAAAAGTTGTATTATAGAAATGAGACAATCGTGAAAGAAGGGATACATCATGAAAGCAAAACGAAGCGCGGGTGCGGTGACGTTGTTTTTTGCCCTGTTCGTCTTTTGGCTGATTATTGCGGCGGATGCGAACTGGATGACGCTACTTGTTGGGGCATTGGCCTCCGCCTTGATTGTATGGTACAGCTTAGACATGGTCTTCACCAGTGAAGATGTGCCTAAGTTATCGGTGCGCACCGTATGGGATGTGTGCCGTCTTGTATGGACGTTCATGCGGGAAATGATCGTGGCCAATATTCAGGTCGCTAAGATTGTGCTTCATCCGAAAATGCCGCTTGAACCGACATTCAGACAAGTTAGGCAACCGCTAAAGAAAGATTTGATTCGCACGCTGTATGGCAATGCCATCACACTGACACCCGGCACGTTGACGGTTCAGATGGATGAACAGACGATTTTGGTACACGGCTTGACACGCGCGCATGTTGAGCAACTTGAAGGCGGGACGCTTGAAAAGGCGTTCACGGCTTTGGAGGGACGTTCACGATGAATCATGTCTTGATTGGTCTGACGCTCTTTTTATCTGTGTTGACGTTTGCGGGGTTATACCGTGCCTATGTCGGGCCGACCGCCGCAGACCGTGTGGTGGCCATCAATGTCACGGCGACAAAAGTGACGGTCATCATTGTTTTGATTGCGGTTGTGACGGCGCAGGACACGTATGTCAATG
>RECF01000049.1 GCA_007694145.1 Acholeplasmatales bacterium
ATGAGGAGCTAACTTATGAATCATTATGTTATCTCCTCATCATCACCGATTCCTATGGGGCTTACCTCCACTGGAGTCGGGTTTTCTTTTGTTGTTTGGGTTTGGTTCAGGTTTGAACGGTAATCCGTTATGCTCAATGGGCAGGTCAGCGAAAGGCTTCATCACCTTCAACAACTCCTTCAACATCTTATTGTTATCTCTTTCAAGTTTGAGTAGTTCATCATACTTTTCGATTTCCCGATTGGCGTCAAACAAGGTGCTGGCTTTGATAAACTGCCGTTCGCCTTCTTCTTTTTGCTTTTCAGCGGTTTGAATGAGAGCTGCGAGTTTTTTGTCCACCTCTTGGGAAATCGTCTTGGATTTGGTGACGGAACTGCCAAACTTCTCGATGCGTGTGAGCGACTGGTTGATGGCTTCATGGGTCGACTGATGCATCAGTTCGGCATCGTTGACAAGGTCATTGAGCTTTTTGATCTTGTCTTGCATCGTTTTGTAGGCTTCTTGGGTGTTTTGTTCGATGGTTTTGAGTTTCTTGGGATCGAGGGCCTTCTCATATTGGTTTGCGATGGTTGATGAGGTGGATTCAATCCGTTTGAAGGTTAGTTGGAGTTGATCGATAGACTGGATTAGATTCATGAAAGCTTTATAGGATTCTTCAAGCTGACTGGCGAGGGCTTCGTACTTTTCCATGTGCGTCTCCTTTTACTTTTTGAATGGCGTGTTCAAAGCGGGTGCGATACAAGTCACCCATCAGTTTGAGTGCGTCTTTGATAAGTCGTTCGTGAATCGCAGTGTTTCGGTATGGTGTGCACAAATCGATCAGTTTCTTGTTCGATAATAAGGTATCAATGGTCGCAAGATCAAGTTTCTTAAGACGACGGCCGATGAGCAGCTTGAAGATGAGCAAGTCGTCATCGTTGACATAGGTATAGGCGGTCTCGTGGTATTCACGGAACTGATAAAGGTGGGCAACGGCTTCGTTAAAGCGGCCAGCTTGCAAGTGGATGTGACCGGTGCAGATAGCGGCTTGACGGGGATCGTTGAGCTGGCGGTAATAGGTGCGGGCGCGGGCATAGTCACCCGCTATGAAATGGTCTTCTGCCTGTGTGCGGCGGGCCGCTTCGGACTGGTACTCTTTAATGTCTAACAAAAGACTGAGGTCTTCTTCGAGTGGTTCGAAAGCGTCTTGTAAGGCTTGGTATATTTGCAGGTCGGTGTGGTTTTCATATAAGAAGACATTGTCAATGCTTCGGGTTAAGGCGACATAGAACAGATTGAAGTAATAGCGGTGTCGGTTGATGATATGGCCGCTTTTATCGATGTTGCGGTCCATGATGTCTTCCCAGGCTCGGCGGTGTTCAGTCAAGATGTTGTAGAGGATGGTCTTGTCAAACTCCTGACCTTTGACTTCTTGAACAGTGTAGATGTTCGTTTCGCCGGTCACGCCGAAATGTTTAAGGAGCGTTTTTTTGGTTTTGGTGCTGGCGACGATGATGGCGACTTTGGGGACGTTGAGCCATAGATGCATGACTTCGAGCATGTTGTCGTTGTCGGTGTGGACAAGATAGGGAATGCCTTCGCTTTTTTCAAGGCGGATGCTGTCTTCGACAATGTCTTCGTTGTAGGTACCGAGAATGTCTTGGCGAAGCGTGAGCAGTTTTTTGACGATGGTCACGATGGCGGTGCTGTTTCGGTAGTTTTCTTCTAAGGCGATTCTTTGGTTAAGATCGGTCTTGAGCCGGTTGCGAAAAATGAGACCGATTCTACCTTTGACAAAGAAGGTCGGGTTGATGATTTGCGATACGTCACCGCTCATCATCACATCTTGTGGATTTGTGGCGAGTTTGGCTAAGGCGAGGGTTTGGAGTTCGGTCAGATCTTGCAGTTCATCGATGAAGACGAAATCAAGGAACTCGACGGTTCGATGGTCGATTTTCTTGAGCAGGCCGCGGGCTAGGTCGTTGTCGTCATAGAGTGTATGTGTCTCAAGGTGTTTCTGGTAGACATCTCTTGCAAACGTATAGATTTTCTTGCGGGTGTCTTCATCGTATTCGGTATATTTGTCATGCATGGCTTCGACATACTCAAACTCACTCATGAGCGGGGTATCACGGTCGAGCTCATGAAGCTTGCGGCGCAATGGATGGGCTGTGTCTTGAACGTGATTGAGCAGCTGGGCTTCATCCTCGATGATATACGTGCCGTGAGACCCTTCGGCTTTACGGATGATGCCGCTGTTTCGTAAGGTCTGCAGTTCGGTTTTACTTATGTACTGGTCCATGTTTTGAACCGCTTTGATACGCACATGGCCATGGCCGGCGTAGCCTTTGATGAGACCGCGGATCTCAATCCAGAGATCAATCGGTCCGATGTTTTGGAGCCACAAATATTTGTTAGAAAGCTGCGTATCATGATACCAGGTCAAATACCGTTCAAGTGAAAAGTACTGCTTGTCGGTCAAGCCTAGTTGTTCGAGCATAAAGTCCTTGATCACATGAAAGTCGACCTGGCCTTCGATGCCTTCGGCAGATGAATAGTGATGAAACAAGGCAGCGGCCGATTCCTTGAGCAGACTGGTGAAGGTGAAGTAGCCTTGTTTAGCGACGTAATGGGCCTGTTTGAGAGCCCGGGCAATCAAAACCAAGGTTTTACCACTACCGGCACAACCCATCATCAAGGTCGGACCCTCATCTTCAAGAGCGAGACGCTGATTTTCACTGAGTGGGTACAGTGCTTTGCGGTCAGGGTGGTTAAAACGGGTCATGAAATCTTCAAAGGGAATGCTTTTGGCCACATGCATCATGCGCAGGTACGCTTTGCTCAAGTCGGCATCAAGCAAGGCTTGTTCGGTTGCATCTAGGCTGTCAGACGGTTCCATTTCTAGCGGCACCGCTTCATAAGACGCCAGTTCAATCGCGTCGCCTTCAATATGGCGCGCCACCCGGCCTTGCGCATCGTGCTCGACGATTTCAAGCAATATCAAGCCGGGTTCACCTTCAAATACCTCGCTGTCGTGTTCGATGTACTTGACAAGACAGCGGTAAGCGCCTGGCAAGCGGAACTTGAAGATCGCATCCGTCGACTGCATCTTTTTCAAGTTGAACGTCTGGATAATGGCTGTGTCGAGTTGTTGCTTGTCGGCGACAGCCCGAGCGAGGGCGTGAATGGTTTCAGTCATCGATGTTACAAGCGCATCCGGCACATGTCTATAGAGCCGGTCACGGTTATAGTAAAGAATCACTGTCAATCATCTCCTTCTGTTAGTCACATCAAGTCAATGGGATGAAATTGTGTCTGTTCAAGTTTTCTGTTTACTGGTTGCGATTCTTCTAGTCATCATGGCAGGGAAAAGGAATAGGTTGTCCTTAGAGATGGCAGGATGTAAAGCGGGTATGATTGAAACAAAAAACACATAGAAAATCCATGTGTCTGTATCGTGTCCGAATCAAACCCCTCCCTTATGGTTGCGTTCTGCTTCTACCCGTATTTTATCATATCTTAGGCATGTTGTCGTTACTCTTCTCGACAATCTCAAGTTCCTGTTGTCTATAAGGATTGTTTTCCATTCTCTTATCAAACGAAATCACTCATAGAATCTATTTGCCTATAGTGTATCGTGCGGTGTATCAGACACTTCATTCATAGGTTGACACTATCAAACAACTTCGCCAAAAACTCTATTACGTATAATAATGAATAAAACCACAACCGGTATAATCGAAAACAATAATGCCAAAAACGTTGCCCCTACATCGTATCGCAAAGGATCAGCGAGTGAAGAAATCATGACCGGTAAAGTGAATCGATCTTTTCGTGTCAGCGTAATCATAGGAATAATAAAGTTGTTCCACGACGTGACATACAAGATAAAAAAGGCTAAAAATAGTTTGTCGAGAATGAGTGGCGTTGCGATAGAGACCATAATATTCGTTTCTC
>RECF01000088.1 GCA_007694145.1 Acholeplasmatales bacterium
GGCTAAATCAAGCCAACCGCTCTCTCTTTGTTTAACTCAACTGTCAGACTCAGGTATTTCAGCACATATTCTTCAAGTGCCAAGTTGAAACGCGGATCTTTAGAGTCATTCAAAATCGTCTTCATAGAACACCTCGTTCTTATGGGATGATTAAAGTGTACCCGAATTTCCAAAGACTGTCAAACAATCGGCTGAGCACGGAGAAAATCTTGCAAAACTATGGTACAATAACAGCAGAGGTGAGCGTATGAAAACGTGTCTTGTTGTCATTGATTATCAATATGATTTTGTCGAAGGTGCCTTGGGCTTTGAAGCTGCAAAAACCATTGAGGCGCGCATTATCGACCATATTCGTCGAACACGCAAGGAAGCGGGAATCGTTGTCTTTACGCTTGATACCCATGATGATAACTATCTCGAAACGGAAGAAGGGCGCCATCTGCCCATCAAGCACTGCTTGAAAGGCACACCCGGCCACTGCCTGACCGAACGCATCGAAGCGATGCGTATCCCGGAGGATCCTGTTTTTGAGAAGCCATCTTTCCCATCTCTTGAACTGGGTGACTATCTTAGACAAGAGGACTTTGCGGTCATCCGACTGGTGGGGTTAGTATCGAATATTTGTGTTTTGTCGAATGCAGTCATCGCCAAAGCGGCTTGTCCTGAGGCGAAAATAATCATCGATGCCGCTGCGACGGCAAGTTTTGATATGGATCTTCATGAAAAGGCCTTTGACATCATGGCCGGACTACATATTCATATAGAGAATCGAGGATGACAATGAACAAGGTTAATGAAAGCATGCTGATTGACTTTTATGAGTTCACCATGGCCAACGGGTATTTCGAGTCGGGCTTCAAAGACACCATTGTCTACTTTGACTTATTTTTCCGTTCCATCCCCAATCAAGGGGGCTACGCGGTGATGGCTGGCTTGGAGTCGGTCATTCACTATATCGACAATTTATCTTTTACGGCTGCTGATATAACTTATTTGCGCAACCGTAAGTTGTTCAGTGATGCGTTTTTGCAGTTTCTTGAAACCTTCAGATTCAAGGGTGACGTGTATGCGGTCAAAGAAGGGACGGTCATTTTTCCTAACGAACCGATTCTTACCGTACGGGCTACGGCCATTGAAGCGCAACTTCTTGAAACGTATCTCCTACTTGCCTTCAACCATCAGTCGTTGATTGCAACGAAAGCGAGTCGTATCAAGTTTGCCGCCAAAGACCGGCTGATCATCGAGATGGGTGCCCGCCGTGCGCATGGTGTTTCCAGCGCAAACTATGGTGCGCGGGCAGCTTATATTGGTGGGGCTGATTTGACGAGCAACACGTATGCGGATACGCACCTTAACATTCCAGCAAGCGGGACGATGGCACACAGCTGGGTCCAGCTTTTTGACAACGAACTTGAAGCATTTAGAGCATACGCCAAAACGTATCCTGAAAACACCACGTTCCTCCTTGATACCTATGATACTTTAAGAAGCGGATTGCCCCATGCCATTCAGGTCATCAAAGAAGAGCTTTTACCACGTGGGGTGAAGAGTTTTGCGGTGCGCATCGATTCAGGCGACCTGACGTATTTGGCGAAAAAAATTCGCGCAGAACTTGATAACGAGGGGTTACATCAGTGCAAGATTATTGCCAGCAACGCCCTCGATGAGTATTTGATCAAGGCGTTGCTCGACCAAGGCGCACCCATTGATGTGTTCGGCGTGGGTGAACGGTTGATCACAGCAAAAAGTGATCCGGTTTTCGGTGGGGTTTACAAGTTGGTGGCGGTAGAAAAAAATGGCACCATCGAACCGAAAATCAAACTGAGCGACAACCCCAACAAACTTACGACGCCCCATTTCAAGAAACTGTATCGTGTCTACGATCCATCGGGACATGCCTGTGCTGACTTGATCACGTTGCATGATGAAGTCATTGATGAAAGTAAGCCCCTTACGTTGTTTGATCCCGATCACACATGGCGGCGCACGACCTACGTCGATTACACCTTGCGCACCTTGCTTGAACCGATCTATTTGCGTGGAAAGCGCGTTTATGACCTACCTGATGTCAAAGCAGTCAAGGCGTATTGCCAAAAGGAACTCGAAACGTTATGGGATGAGATGCGCCGCTTTGAGTTTCCACATCAGTATTATGTCGACTTGTCTGAATCGCTTTGGAAAATCAAAATGAAACTCATCAAAGCGCATCACCACGATCAAGCGGGTCGTTCAGTATGAAAATACCGCGTGAAGGCTATCTGTACATCGGATTGACACTGGGTCTGACCGGCTTTTTCCATGGCATGCTTGCCATGTTGAGCCGGCTTGAGGTCGTCGCGCTTTCATCCGTTTTAGGCATGGTGTTACTCATCCTTGGTGGCAGCGTCCCAACCGTGATGGCGTTTGTGCTGATTCACCGACAGAAGGACCCATTGCACCGGGCGTTTTTTTACCAAAGTCTCACTCGGTGGCGTATGGGGCTTGTTGAGATAGCGTATGCGCTGGTGATTCCCATCCTGCTTGGTCTGTTGGCGCTCTTTGTCAGACGCGCGCTTTATGGAACACCTTGGTTGGTGTTTGACTTACAACCGGTCATCTTGTTTCCACTTTTTCTTTTGAGTGGTTTGGTGTTTGGTGGCTTGGAAGAAATTGGCTGGCGCGGTTACTTGCAACATCGTCTCCTCGCATGGCGCGCGATTCCCCTTGCGTTGTTCATCGGTGTCATATGGGCTTTATGGCATGTGCCGCTCTTTTTCGTTGTCGGGGCCTCACAAGCCGATTTTGCGTTTTTGCCCTATCTCTTGCAGGCGTTGGTATTTAGCTTTTTCTTGACAGGTCTTTATTTGAAAACCGGCTCGATTGTCTTGACGGTGTTGTTTCACGCATCTATCAATGCGTCGGCGACGATGGGCCTCGCTCCAGTGTTCGCCCATACGCTAGGGACGTACGTTTACTTGGCGTTAGCGGCAGCGGTTGGGTTGTACAGTCTTTGGGTCATCGAGAAAACCGTGCACCTGCAAAAAGGAGATTGAGCATCCATCGGTCGATATGCTATAATTAGGCTATCACGGGAATAGAAGGGATGACATATATGGAAGTGATGTTTGGTAACAAACCGGTTCCTTTGACTGATCGCCCGCTTGAGCGGGGTTTGGTTGCACCGGATTTCACCCTTGTTAACACAAAGCTTCAAACAGTCACATTGGCTGATTTCAGTCGAACGTTTGTTGTAATCAGTGTGGTGCCAAGTCTTGATACGGGCGTATGCGACTATCAGACACGCACTTTCAACGAGCGACTCGGCCATTTTGAAGATGTCGACGTGCTGACCGTGTCCGTTGATTTGCCCTTTGCGCAAAAACGGTGGTGTGGATTAAGCGGTCTCGATCATGTGGTCACTTTATCTGATCATCGCGATCTTGATTTCGGTCGTAAGTACGGGGTGCTCATGGCACCACTCAGACTGCTTGCTCGAGCGGTATTCGTCCTCGATAAAGACCGAAAAATCGTGTATAGGGAGTACGTCCGCAATGTTTCAGACCACCCGGCTTATGACGAAGTGGTCAAACTGCTTGAATGCTATCATTGATACGCACCGCCTCGGTGCGTTTTTCAAAGGGATTCCATCTGCGTGGTGACGGATTCATGGATTGATCAATTTGAAAGGGGGCATCGACATGCCGTTTGATCAGGTGATGATTTTTCTTGTCTTGTTCGTGGTTCTCGTCTTATTTGCCTGGGGCCGTTGGCGCTATGATTTGGTGGCGTTTGCGGCACTGATGTTTGTGACAGTCATCGGGTTGGTGCCTTTTGATGAAGCCTTCGCGGGTTTCAGCCATCCTGCCGTCATTACGGTTGCGTCGGTTTTGCTTGTGAGTCGCGGACTGATGCATTCTGGCCTTGTCGACTTGTTGGTGCGCCATCTTGGTCGCTTGGGCAATCGTGAAAATCTTCATTTGCTTGTGTTGCTTTTGCTTGTGACACTTTCAAGTGCGTTCATGAACAATGTGGGGGCGTTGGCTTTGTTTATGCCGGTGGCCATCCGGCTTGCAAGAAAAAACAACCGCAGTCCATCCCTTTATTTGATGCCGCTAGCGTTTGGTAGTTTGCTTGGTGGGATGATGTCGTTGATCGGTACACCCCCCAACATTATCATTTCGACCTTTCGGGCTGATTCACTGCAACAGGCGCCGTTCAAAATGTTCGATTTTTTACCTGTTGGGGGTGTCGTGGCCTTGAGCGGCATCGTCTTTTTGCTTATCTTTAGACGCTGGCTGTTGCCAGAGCGAAAAAGTCCGGTTTCACAAGATGAGTTGTTTGAAATATCCGGTTACATCACCGAAATTATTGTGCCCGAAAAAGCAAGGTTGCGCGATCGGAAGGTACGCGAATTCGAGCAACTGACACCGGGTGACATCACGGTGATTGCGCATGTGCGTGAGGGTCAACGATTCGAGAACGTCTCGCCTTATCGACACTTGCGTTCTGGGGATACGCTGATCGTGCGTGCGAGTGCTCAAGATTTGCAGGCGGTCCTTGATGCGAGCGGGTTTGTGTTGTCCGAATCGGATAAACTGACGACGGAAAAACTCGGCACAGAAGATATGCTCATCATGGAGGTCAGCCTCACAGCACGTTCAACGTGCCTGAACCGTACGGCTAGATCGTTGAGTTTGCGTTCCCGTTACGGGGTTAACATTCTTGGTGTAGCCCGTAGCGGCAATCGACTGCGTACTGCACCGGGTGGCATTCGTCTTAAGCCAGGTGATGTATTACTGCTACAAGGTCGCGAAGAAAACATCGGCGAAGTCATTCAAAACTTCTCCCTTTTGCCACTCATGGAACGGAACTTGCGTTTGGGTAACGTGTCACGCGTCATCACGGTGTTGGTTATTTTCGCAAGTGCGATTGCGTTGGCCGCCTTTGGAATCTTGCCGGTTCAAATCGCCTTTGCCTTAGCGGCACTTGCTATGGTTTTAGGGCGTTTTGTACCGCTTCGGGAAATGTATCAAAGTATCGACGGTCCGGTCATTATTTTGCTTGCGGCGATGATTCCGGTGTCACAAGCGCTTGAAACAACCGGGGCCGCTGCCCGGATCGCATCGGGTATTTTGACTCTTTCAGGTGGTGTCTCGCCGGTCTTCGCGCTCGTGGTGATGTTGACGGTTTCGATGGTGCTTTCCAATATTGTCAACAATGCGGCGGCTGTGCTTCTGACAGCGCCGATTGCCGTAAGTCTCGCCCTTGGACTCAATGTTTCACTCGACCCGTTTTTGATGGCCGTCGCCATTGGTGCCTCAAGTGCGTTCATGACGCCGATTGGTCATCAGTCCAACACGTTGGTCCTTGGACCAGGTGGTTATCGCTTCACAGATTATGCCCGACTCGGTGTGCCACTGTCGCTCTTAATTCTTGTTGTGGCGACCATAATGATTGTTTGGGTTTGGCCGCTATGACATAGTCTTGTCTTTGGATGGCCTCCTGCGGCAAGTCAAAATCAGACTGCGCAAGACTTGACTCAGCTCTGTGCGGCAACACCTTGAAGTGTTCTAGACGTCAAAATCAATCATCACATCTTCTTTAATACGTTTTGACACAGGGTTGACCGGATTTATTCTTGATTCAAAGCCATTCATGCTATAATGACTCATGAGGTGATGATATGTCCATTCATAAGACAACCGGTGAACGTCTCCGTCAGGCCCGTCAGGCGAAAAATATGACACTCAAAAGTGTGGGGAAGCGTTTGAACCTCGATCCGTCTGCAATATCTAAATACGAGACCGGCAAACGGCATCCGAGTGTGGATACCTTAAAACATTTTGCGGCGCTGTATCAAATTTCTTTTGAAACACTGGTTGGCGAAAACGGTCGGGTGAGCAATGACATCCGTACCTATCGCGTGCCTTGGCCGTATGTACGCCCGATTAAACGGAGCATCAAAATCCTTTTTGCGATGTATTGGATGATTACGCTCAGTTATGGTCTTGTCGATGTGTCGGTGCCGATTTTACGGGCGTATCAGCTGCTTGCCATCCCCTTGATGGGTAGCATACTTCTGCTCAAGATCTTCTTGGAGGAACGTCTGATGCCATCGCAACCGGAGAAGATGTTCGAACTATCGGCAGATGAAGAACTTGTCTTTGAACATCCTGCCAGCGAAGCCGCCATTCAGTCGATTCGGCGACGGGATTTCTTTGGATACATTTTAACATTGCTAATCATGTTCATGATTACCGGGTTTGCGGTCAGTAGCCTTGATGATCAAGGGGTCATGATGGTTTCCGTGACGCTTTTTTTGGCCAACTTCATCGTGTTTTTATCGCTGATGGTCATGGTTTTACTCAAGTACACAATGCAAAAGCGCTTGTTGTATGACCAGACCAACCGTTTGACGAACCGGCTTAAATATCGCCTGCATTTTATCGTCGCGACCGGCAGTTCAGCATTTCATTTTTTCATTTATCCGGACGTGCGCGATGCCCTTTCCAATGCACTCGCATCCATCCTCGTCTACGCATTGCTAGTGTTATACGCCATGATTACCATGCACCATGCCTTTGAAAAACATGACTTTTTCAGACGCTATACCATCACGAAAAACTAGTGGCCAATCCGGCCACTTTTTTGACAAACGCGTCCATGGCCTTCCAGTCTTATCGCTGCCCATGTATAGTGAATGCATCCACATCAGCTGGATGACCCGCTTTCTGGGGGAAGCGGATTAGGGAAGGGAAGGCGACTTCGGTCGCCTTTTATCTTGGTCACCTGACTTGACAAAGTCGCAAAGCTTGCCTAAAATCATAATGGGTCCCAAAGGGACGTCACGAAAACGAATCATTGACAAGGAGTGAAACAATGGCTAAGACGAAAAGCTTCAAGACAGAATCTAAAAAGCTGTTGCAACTGATGATCAACAGCATCTACACCCACAAAGACATCTTTTTGCGCGAACTCATTTCCAATGCCAGCGACGCCATCGACAAGCGACACTTTTTATCGCTGACGGATGCATCGGTTCCCAGTGAAGCGGCGTATGAAATTCGCCTCTATAACGACATGGAAAATCGGACGCTGACCATCGAAGATAACGGTATCGGCATGACAGAAGAAGAGCTCGTGCACAACCTCGGTACCATTGCTGAAAGTGGCTCGAAAGCCTTTCTTGAAAAGCTCGAGCAAAAAGATGTCGAAATCATCGGACAGTTCGGGGTCGGTTTTTACAGTGCGTTTATGGTGGCGAAGGAAGTTGAAATCCTCACCCGTTCGCCCTATGCTGAAACAGGCTATCGGTGGGTGTCAAAAGGTGAGTCTACGTACAAGATTGAACCTGTCGATAAGACAACCATCGGCACGGAAATCCGCTTGCAGTTACGCGACAATGACCCTGAGAACGAAGCGGCATATGACACGTATCTTGAAACCCACACACTGCGTCGCCTCGTCAAGAAGTACAGCGACTACATCCGCTATCCGATCATGATCGAGGTCACTGAAAAGAAAGACGAGGAAACTGTGACCCGTTGGGATACCCTCAACTCACAAGTTCCCATCTGGAAAAAACCCAAAAAAGAGTTGACGGAAGAAGCGTTGAACAGTTTTTACAAACGCCAATACAACGACTTTGAGGATCCATTGCTTACCATCCATACGAATGTCGAAGGGCTCCTAACCTACACGGCGTTGTTGTTCATTCCCGCCAAACCAGCCCATGATTTCTACACGGAGAACTATGAGAAAGGCTTGCAGCTCTATTCTAAAGGCGTGTTTATTGAAGACCGCAATAAAGCCCTGATTCCCGATTACTTCCGGTTTGTTCGCGGCTTAGTCGATTCGGCTGATCTGACCCTGAACATTTCCCGCGAAATGCTCCAACACGACCGGCAACTGAAGAAAATCGCCAATCATCTCGAGAAAAAAGTAAAAAGCGAGCTTGAAAAGCTGCTTAAGAATGACCGGGAACGCTACGTCAAGTTTTACGAAACCTACGGTGTCAATTTGAAATATGGTGTTTACAGTGATTTTGGTGCGAACACCGAACTGTTGCAGGATTTGATTCTTTTTAAGACCTCTAAAAGTGATGATTACATCACCCTTGCCGAATATCTTGACCGCAAGACCGATGCGCAAAAAAGTATCTATTATGCCACCGGCCGTTCGAAAGCGCAAATCATGAGCCTGCCGCAGATGGATGCGCTCAAGGAAAAAGACTATGAAGTCTTGCTTTTTACCGAGGATGTCGATGAGTTCATGATTCAAGTCATGCCGACCTATCGAGACGTTCCCTTCAAGTCGATTCAAGCCGGGGCCTCGGACTTGCTAGATGAGGCCAAGAAATCCGCCATTGAAGAAAACGAAAAGACACACAAGGACCTTCTAGAGACACTGAAGACGTTGCTCAAGGACGATTTGCAAGATGTCAGACTTTCCGGTCGCCTGAAAGAGAGTCCCGTCTGTCTTGTGAGCGGTGAAGGGCTATCACTTGAAATGGAGCGCGTCCTCAAGAAAATGCCCGATGCCCCCGACACACTGAAAGCTGAACGCATCCTTGAAATCAACCCCGACCACCCGCTCTTTCAAGCATTGACCACGGTCCACACCCAGCAGCCGGATCGACTTGAAGACTATGCTAGATTATTGTATCATCAGGCATTGCTCATCGAAGGCATCACCCCGGAAAACCCGGTTGCTTTTGCCGAACTGATGGCCAAACTCATGGTTGAAGCCGCCCCAAAGTAATCCACCACTGGGACATGTTCGATAGGACATGTCCTTTTTGCTTGATTTCACACAACACCGAGCGCGCGTTCTCATGAACGCACCAATTTCGTGCTATAATGAGACCATCCTGACTTCTGAGGTGACCTCTTTGAAAACTGCCTATATCCATGCGAAGCTTCGCCATCCACACCATGACGCGTTTATTGTTGAAAACGGACAGTTCACGGTGTTTGGCAAAACCATCCATGTCTTGAAACACGACTATGACACGGTGGTCGATTTGGCCCATCACCACGTTTTACCCGGTTTTCATGACTCCCATCTACATGTGCTAGGCATCGGCATGATCCGCGGGATTTTCAGTGCGGCAGGGTTCGCTCGCATCGATGCGTTGATCGAAGCAGCCCGAAATCATCCTGCCGACCCGCTCATAGGTCGTGGCTACCACGAATCGCAGTTTACCCCATCAAGAAGCTTAGTGCGTACGGATCTTGATCAAATAAGCACCGAAAAACCGGTCATCATCTACCGTGTGTGCGGCCACATGGCCACCGCGAACACCGTGGCACTTCAGGCAGCTAAACAGCTTGGCCATCCCTTGCCGGCCGATCCTGACAGTTTCGATTTGGAAAGTGGCATCTTCAAGGAAGAGGCCATTGAATGGCTGACACGGATAGTGCCCCACCCTTCCCATGAACAGCTAACCCATGAATTGCTTGATGCGCAGGCGTATTTGTTGTCGCTGGGTGTCACCGCGGTAGGAAGCGATGATTTTGCTATCTACAAAATGCCGTTTGAACCGGTGACGGATGCCATCGAAGCGCTCGATGCCGCGGGACGTTTAAAAATCCGTCTCTATGAACAGGCCAACCTGCCTGTTCTTGAAGACTTGCAACGCTTCATTGCCAAAGGCTATCCTGGTAAACGGTTCAACCGTTACCGCATCGGGCCTCTGAAGTTGCTTGCGGATGGCTCGCTTGGTGCTCGAAGCGCCTACATGAGCCAACCTTATCAAGACCGCAATACGCGCGGTATCCGGGTGTTTTCTCCCGAACGCTTAGCGACGCTTGTGCAGACGGCCATGGCTGCGGGCATGGATTTCGCCATTCACGCCATCGGGGATCAAATGGTTGAAGAACTGTGCGAGCTTGCAGAGACGTTTCCGGAAGAAACACGCATGCGCCACCGGCATTCAATCATTCATGCGCAACTTGCAAGACGTGACCAAATCGACCGGATGCAGCGTCTCAATCTCGGGGCACAGACACAGCCAATCTTCATCAATGCCGACTTACCAGTCTTACCGGTTGCACTCGGTGAAAGGATGCGGGACAGCTATCTGTTTGGCTCGATGCTTCGCGCGGGTGTCTTGACCACGATTGGCACCGATGCCCCCGTTGAATCACCCAGTCCGTTTGAAAATCTCTATGTCGCCATGACCCGTCGCTCCATCCGCCACCCTGAACTGGGTGTCTTCTTGCACGATGAGGCACTGACTTTCGATGAAGCCATCAGCGCCTATACACATCTTCCTGCATACCTCACATACGACGAAGCCCGACTCGGACGGCTCAAAGCTGGCTATCGCGCCGATTTCATCGTGGTGAAGGGCTTGATCCCAGCCCGACCTGACAGTCTCTTACAAACCCACGTGCTACAAACATACATCGACGGTGAATGTGTTTATCAACGCCCCGAGTAACAAGCCAATCCCCCGTCAAAGCGGGGGATTTATTCTTGGCGACACCCGATTATCTCGCCATCTTGAAGAAACGCTTTCATTATTTTTGACGGGTGTGCTATAATAAAACCACAAAAAGATGCAAAGGAGGCGATGACCATGGCTGTCACGCTCTATCGCGTTGCCGCATTTCCCGTGGCCGGTAACGGCGGCAATGAAGCCGGTGTGGTACTTGATGCAGACACGTTGACAGACAAGGAAATGTTGTCAATCGCCAAACGTGTCAATTACTCGGAGACGGCTTTCGTCATGAACAGTGAACGGGCGGATTACCGTCTGCGCTTCTTCACACCGACCGTTGAAGTGCCTTTGTGTGGACACGCAACCATCGCTACTTTCAATCTGATGAGAAACTTGGAATTAATCAAGTCGGATGACTTGCGCATTGAAACGGGTGAAGGGGTTCTCAATGTACGCATCCTCGAAGAACAGGTGGAACTTCAGCTGTCCGTGCCGCAGTTTGGTACCCCGATTGATCCGCAGGAAGTCGCAGACGTCCTCGACCTTGACAAAGCGCGTTTACTGAACTATCCCATCCAGACAGTTTCGACCGGAATTCCTGAGATTTTCGTCGGGGTCGACAGCAGTGATACCTTGGCGAAGTTAGCGCCTGATGCCGAGCGCATCGTCACCTTTTGTCGCAAGCATGGTGCCGTTGGCATCTATGTTTTCACCTTAGATACGCGCACTGAACGCGCCGATGCACAGGGTCGCAACTTCATTCCCCTTGTCGGCATTTATGAAGAAAGTGCGACCGGTACCGCCAGCGGTGCTTTAGCAAGCTATCTTTATACACAAGGACTGTTGCGTAAAAATCAGTATTACTTCGAACAAGGGTATGCCCTGTTCAAACCTTCATGCATTCATGTGACGATTCAAACCGACCAAGAACACGTGACCGATGTACATGTCGGCGGCCGGATGCGCTTTATCGACCGGATTGTCGGCTTTACGCCTGAAAAATAGGCGCATCGGACGATGCGTCTTTTTACATCTTCCAAACCAAGGGTAAATTTATAGTGATTCGCAAATCAATAGGCCAATATTTACCGTGCATGTTACAATGAAATCAAGGAGGGATAGTCGATGAGTCAAGAGGATCGTATCAAGCGTTTACTTGAAAAGAACTATCGTAAGGTTGTCGAGGAGTATATCGGCACAGAAGACAAGACGGAAGAGAAGTATGCGCTCTTTCAGCGCAATCTCAACCGCATTGATGACTCGCTGGCCAACAACATTGACGAAGCCAATGCCACCTTGGCCGAACAGAAGCAAGCCCATGCGAAAATTTTGGCAAACTTCAAGAAACAGCACACTCAGGCACTCGAAGAACTTCAGGCTAGTCGCCGCGAGATCGAGGGCCGTTTTGAGCAAGACCTCGCTGACATTGATGAAATCCTTGAGAAAAAACGCTCTGAAAACTTGAAAAGAGAACAAAAAATCGAGGCCGAATATATTGCGGCACTCAGAACGACTGAAAAGCAGTACAAAGAACAGCGTCAGGCTTTCGAGAAGCAACTTGAAGTCGCCAGAGAAGCTTTCGAGAAACATTCTGAAACACTCGAACAAGAAACGGAAATAAAACGCGCGACCCAGCAAAACACCCACGAAGAGCGGATGTTGCAGCTTTCAAAAACCATCGATGACATCAAAGACAAGTCTGAAAAAGAAATAGAATCATTGAATGCACAACTCAAAGAGTACGAAAAACAGTTCGCAAGTGCCATCCAAAAAGCCAAACAAGCCTATGAGGCCGCACTTGAGCCCATCAGGAAAGATCGGACGGATCAAGGCAGTACCCATGCGGAGGAATTGGCGGCCATTCAAGATCGTTATGAAAACGAAATCACCAAAAAGTCAAAATACATGGTCGAGAAGCAAAAGCTCGGTGATGATGCCAGTGCCGATGCCTTTGCTAAGGAAATCAAACGGCTCAAAAAAGAGCATAAAGAAGAAGTTGATTCCAAAGAAGCCGCCCATGCCGAAGCCCTTGCGGCCATCGATGCGCGTGAGGCAAGTGTGACCAACAGCCACCAGGAGTCCTTGTTCAACCTCAAGAAGCAAGGCATTCAGAAAATTCATCAGTTCCTCAACAACATTTTGTTGCAAAAGACACAAGAAATCATCGACATCAATAATGTGAACAGCCAAAGCCTTCGCCAAGAAGCGTTGCATAAACACCAACATGAAACCATCGATATCGACCAAGACATCCAGCAAATCAATTTCGACCAAACGCTTGAAGAGGCGAACCTTTACGGCCATTTTAGTCTGACCTTGACTAAACCCAAGGAAGCACTCGAGAAAGAAGCGCGCAAGCAAAAATACAACGAAGAGAAAAATGCTTTGACCGAAGTGCGCAATACCGCGCGGCATCTTCATAGAAAAGATGCCGACACCCGCAAGTTGAAACATCAGCTTGAACTTGAGCAAAATCGTGTTGAACAACACAATCAAGAGGCGAATCACCTGTTCAACATCGACAATGCCGTCATTGACGATACCATCGCAAAAATCCGTCTTGACAGACACCGTGAGTCACAATTGTCGCGACACTATTATTTGCAAGCGCGAAACTATACGGCACTCAAACAAGATACCGTCCAAGTAAGAAAGCCGTTCACACTGACCGACATCAACACCCACAAACAACTGCTCATCAAAGATTACAAAGCGATGATCAAAAAAGCAGAAGAAGACCACAAGCTGATTGGGCAAAAAATAATGGAAACGTATGAAAAGGAAATTGTTATCTACGAAACGGCGTATGTATCGCTTGAAAAAGAGCACCAGCAAACCATCCAAACATTGACAACTGAACAAGCGCTCGACCGGAATCTTGATTTAGAGCAAATTGCCAAGCTCGACCCGAAAAAAGAAAAGATGTTGATTCGCAAGTACAAACGCAATCTTGCTTTGAAACAAGAAAACCATGATGAAGCCCTTGCCATCAAGAAACGGGAACTCGAGCAAAAACTCGCTGTGTACAAGAAAACCATCGAACAGATCAAAGCCTTTAAGATGCATTCGCTTGAAGAAGCGGACACGTTGCTGATGCATATTAAAGACCAGTTGCACGAAGCCATTGACCGTGCTGAAAAAGCAGCGGAGCAAGCCGTGCAAGACCTTGAACGTCTCCAGTATGAAATCCGCCACAGTGCCGATTTGTTTGAAACCTTCCAACGTCAGCGCCATGAAGACACGACACATACAGCCACCACCTACGAAAAAGCGCGTCTTGATAAAGAAGAAGCATTGAGAAACCGTTACAAGAAACGTCTTCAAGACACATTAGAAGCCATCAAAAAAGCGTATGCGGCTTTTGAAAGCACCAACAAAGCCCAGCAAAACGCCACCCTTGACCTTTACAAAGAATCGCTTGACGATGTCCATCAAACCAAAGAAGAGAACTTGAAGACCATCATCGACCAAGCCTCATACGAACGAAAGAAACTTGAACTTTATATTACCAAACTCGAGAAGAAGTACGACATGGAACTGCGCAATCTTTCTGATAGCAAAGAACAGGAAAAACAAGATTGCTTCTTCCGTAAGGAACAGGCGGATCTTACATTAAACAAAGCGCTGCAAACCTACGAACGTGAAGCGACCGCGTCCGCGAACGAGCGCATTGCCATCAAACAAGAAGATCAGAACCGTTTCAAGCAAAACGAGCAAATCCTGCTAGATAAAATCAAACACAATGCCATCAAGCTGTTGAATGAGGAAGATGTTCCCCATGTGCGGGCCATGTTGCAAGGCTCGCGCGATATCCAACTCAACGGCTAGTTTCTAAGTTTTACGGAGATTCTTATGGAAAAAAACCTGAAAAAAAGTGTTATCATTATCACCCTGATTGGCTTTGCCGTTGCCATCCGATTTGCTTTTGAGTTTTTATACATTCGGTTTTGGCATCTATTGGGCGTTTCACAAGATTACGGGTTCTTAATCAGAACCCTTTTTCTCGGCGTAGTCATCGTCATTTGGCTCATCGGGTCATTGCGCAGCGACAACCCGTATCAAAAGTTGCCTTGGCTCTTGATTTTTATCTTTGAGCCGTTTGTCGGTATTCTCTTGTTCATGTCAATGGGTCGCTCTTTCAAGCATAGTCTCCGCTACATACGTCGCCCTTTGATTCATGATGACGCCTACATGACCCACGAGACCCGTTATCAAGACCGTGAAGCACTTGATTTGAAGCCTGAAGACGCGCCATACCGCAACGTGTTTGATACTGCCTACAAGATGGCCTATCACCCTCCTTATGCTGGCGATACCCGCGTGACTGTGCTTAAAAACGGCGAAGCATTTTATCCGGATTTACTCGCTGAAATTGCTAGGGCTGAAACGTTTATTCTGATGGAGTTTTATATCGCGCGTAGCGATACCCGTGGCATGGAAGTATTTGAATGTCTCATCGAAAAGGCAAGCGCCGGTGTCCAAGTCAAGGTCATTCTCGATGCATTCGGTAGTGTCGGGGGCGATCGGGTGAGTCGGAAAGTGCTCAAGCGCTTGAAACACTCCGCCGTCGATCTTGTTTTGAATGATCCCATCTATTTTCCGTATTTTAATACGAGGATGAACTATAGAAACCATCGAAAAATCGTCGTCATTGACGGCCGAATCGGTTACACAGGCGGCATGAACCTCGGCGATGAATACGACAACTCAATCCCATACAGCTATTATTTTCGTGATACACAAGTGAAAATAGAAGGGGCTGCGGTCAAGTCGCTGACCTCACTATTTTTCAAAGACTACTATTACAACACCAAGCAACATGTTACAGAAATAGGGTATTATCCGGATGTTAAGGTGCCAGGTACTGGCGTGGTTCAAGTGCTTCAATCTGGTCCCGACTCCGATCAGGCATTCATCCGTGACATTTACTTGAAGTTGATTTTCAACGCGAAGCGGTCCATCAAAATCATGACCCCATATATGGCACTGGATGTTGAGACACTGACGGCACTCAAGGTCGCCCAGTCATCTGGGGTAACTGTTGATGTGATTATTCCCGGTATTCCTGACAAGGTGCTTGTGTACAAAGTGACCAAGTTCTTTGCCTCAACCATGGTTGCTCACGGCATTCGCGTGCATCAGTATCAAAAAGGTTTTTGCCATGGAAAAGTGCTGATTGTCGATGATGAAATCGCCAGTATCGGCAGTTACAATCTTGACAATCGCAGTGCTGTCATCGATTTTGAGATTACCGCGCTCTTTACTGACCGTCCTGCCGTCGCCGAAACCGTCCGTCAGTATGATCATGACTTACGCATCAGCAAAACAATCGATCCACACAGTTGGGCGAACCGCCCGCTGCCCGAACGGCTTTTCGAGGGCTTGCTCAGCCTCTTCACACCCATTATATAATGCACTACCATTACATCTTTGGCACATAAAACTCAAGGAGGCATGTGTATGATTCGTGTTAGCGGTTTAAAGAAGAACTATGGCTTAGTACAGGCAGTCAAAGGCATCGATTTTACGGTGAGAGGGAATGCTTTTTTCGCCCTTCTAGGGCCAAACGGTGCCGGAAAGTCCACCACAATTGAAATCATCGCGACCTTGCTTGCACCCGCCTCAGGCAGCGTGGAAGTCAACGGTCACAAACTCGGCAGCGCCGATGATGCCATTCGCAAGACCCTTGGTGTGGTTTTTCAGTACAGTACGCTAGACCCCGTCTTGACGGTGCATGAAAACTTGAAACTGCGGGCAGCGTTTTATGGATTGGCCGGTGAAGCCTATGCAACACGTCTTGCGGCCTTAGACGAACGCATTCATTTTGGTAGTTACGCCGATCAGCCTGTCCGGACCCTTTCGGGTGGTCAACGCCGGAAAGCGGACATTGCCCGGGCTTTGTTGCACAGTCCGCAAATCTTGATTCTCGATGAACCGACGACTGGACTAGACCCGAAAAGTCGCAAAGAGATCTGGTCCTTAATCTTGTCCCTTAAAGAACAAACCGACATGACCATCTTCCTGACGACGCATTACATGGAAGAAGTGCTCGATGCCGATCATGTCATCATTATGAACGAAGGGGAAATTGTTGCGGAAGACTCGGCTGAAAATCTGCGGTTGACGTATGCAAACGACACCCTCAAAGTGATTCCACTAGACGGGCTCGAAGCGATGCTTCAGGAAAACAGCATCGACTATCATGCGGTCAATCGCACGCTACACATTCCATTAGATAACCCTTTTCAAGGTCTTGACTACCTGACACGATTCCGTGACAACATTGAGACATTTGAAATCATCAAGGCCAGTATGGACGATGTCTTTTTGAATATTACCGGCCGTAAACTGGAGGACAATCATGATCGTTAAAGCCTTGGTCAAGCGCCATTTGCTCATCTATGTCCGCGACCGCTGGGCGGTATTCTTCTCGTTTTTGTCGGTGATTATTATCTTGGGTCTGTTTATGCTGTTTTTACAACATGCCTTCGGGGGCGATTTCGCCTTGCAGCCACACGCTGAGTATTTGACACATAGTTGGATCATCTCCGGTGTGCTCATGGTTTCCTCGGTCACGGTACCACTTGGTTTCTTGGGTATGATGGTTCTTGACCTTGAAAACAAGCGCATCAATGATTTTTACGTTGCACCACTTAAACGACACACCATCGTGCTCAGTTACTTATTGGCAGCATTCGTAATCGGTATGGCCTTTTCACTCATCAATCTGGTCATTGGTCAGCTGTACCTTTATCTACGTTTCAGCTTTTTGTTGCCCCCGCTGACTTGGCTAATATTGCTTGGTCTAGTCGGCTTGTCGACCTTGCTGTTCTCATCATTGTTCTTCTATGTCGTGACCTTTCTTAAGACAACAAATGCGCATAGTACGTTGAGTACCTTGGTTGGCACCTTGATTGGGTTTCTTGCGGGGCTTTATGTTCCAATTGGCAATTTGGGTACTGTGACGCGCAATGTGTTGTCAGCTTTGCCGACCATGCAAGTCATCAGCGTCATTCGCATCGTCTATTTGGAAGATGCCTTGACCCGCGTTTTCGGCGAGCAGGTTGATTTTCGCTCGTTTTATGAGTCGTTGCTTGGGGTGCAACTGCGTTTTTCAGATACCGTCATCCCTTTTTGGATTACGCTCTT
>RECF01000089.1 GCA_007694145.1 Acholeplasmatales bacterium
CGTATGCCATCGCCTCCGAAGCGTTCAATAGTGTCTACATACGCATCAACCATGATCTGCGAGCAACCGGAAACCCTGAGTATGGCAATGTGCCGACCGATCTTTTAGCCGCACCAACAGGCACAGACAATACGCTGATAGACAACAGCCCCCTCGGCGTGGGCGATGGCATCGATTATGAACTGCCAGGCGCGTTTGCAGCATTGCTTGGCGCACCATTTACCGACAGTGACACAGGTACAGTTTTAGCTTGGGAACTTGAGTAATGCCTGTATTCCTATACGATAAGCACTAAAAAAAGAGGAGGATTTATATGAAAAAATTAATGATTGTTTTCTTATTTGCTTTCATGGTCATGGGGTTTGCAGCCTGTGGTGAAAAGGATGCTGACCCAGAAGTCTACACCGTCACCTTTGATACTTCAGGCGGCACTGAAATCGCCAGTCAGACAGTGGCATCGGGCGCGTTGGTCAGTGAACCAGCAGCACCTGTGCGTGAAGGCTTCATCTTTACTGGTATTTGGAATGACAGCGACACGCCTTGGGACTTTGCGACCGATGTGGTCACAGCGGATGTGACGCTTGTAGCGCATTGGATTGGTGAAGACGAAGAAGTGGCCGTTGAGTCCGTTGAGGTCAGCGTTGCGGGCTTCACACTGCCTGAAGCAAACAATGCCGATGAACGATTTGAAGTTGAACTGTTGACTAGCCTCACGTTCGTACTTGACTTCTTGCCGGCATACGCCACCGAACAAGGCTACACCATCACGACATCAAACACCCGTGCGGAAGTCGATGGCAATACGGTCAATTTCGTCTATGGTATTGGGGGTCTTGGCAACGTCAGTGTCTTCATCGACTTTGAAGATGCCGGTCAAGAACGTCTTGAGTACCGATTTAGGACGATCGCCCGACCTGCGGTAGAAAACCCGATTACGCATGTGTTGATTACGGCGGGTGACTTTGATTTGCCGGCACCAAACAATGCCGAAGAGCGTCCTAGAGTGGCATTAGGCACCACGTTTACGCTTGAAATCGACTATCTTCCCGAAGATGCAACCAACCCGAACTACACCGTGACGTCATCGAACACACGGGCTGTCGTAGAGGGTCACACTGTAACCTTTGTAGAAGGTGAAACCGGTAATGGCAACGTCAGCATCCGCGTTTTCTTTGAAGACAGTGCTGTGGGTAACTTTGGTATGGTAGAATACCGTTTTGAAACGTTCGAAGAAGAAGACCTTGACGTTGAAATCGACAGCGTCACTGTGACGGCCGGTGAGTTCGAACTACCTGAAGCCAACAATGCCGATGAACGTCCAGAAGTGGAAATTGGAACTACAATTACCCTTGATGTTGCGATATTACCTGAAGACGCCAGCAACCAAAGCTACACCATCACGACCACGAACTCTAGAGCTGTGGTGGATGGGCATACGGTCACGTTTGTCTTTGGCGCGACCGGACCCGGGAACGTCAGTGTTCGCATCCAGTTTGAAGATCCTTCAGTCGGTGTCAATGGTCTGCTTGAGTACCGCTTCCTCACTGTCGAAGGTGAAGAACCTGAAATCAATATCGATTCAGTGGTGGTCACCAGTTTAGAACTCGACATGCCCAATGTCAATGATGCAGGCGATCGCCCACCCGTTGACATCGGTACCGTGATTACACTTGTCATCGATATTCTGCCAGAAAATGCTAGTAACCAAAACTATACCATCACCAGCTCAAACTCCCGGGCTGTAGTGGATGGGCATACCGTCACATTCGTTTTTGGTGCAGGTGGACCTGGCAACGTCAGCATCCGCATCAACTTTGCGGACACATCAGTTGGCAACAACGGCCTGCTTGAGTATCGTTTCTTGACCGTTGAAGCAGAAACAGAGTAAAACGAACTTCGCCACACGAGCCACTTAGACTGTGATGAAACCTGAGGGTTTTGTCACGGTCTTTTTGTTTGAATCGTAAGACGTAAATTGACCAGTACTTTTCATATGTGCGAAACTGTGCTATACTGTTTGTGTCACTGAGTGCCAAATGGTAGTTTTCGGGAACGTCCCCAAGACCTTTGGATATTCAGACCCGATGACCCCGATGATGCCGGCTGTAGGCCGCATCTTCAAAGGGTCTTTTTCAATTCTTCGAAAGTGAATGGCATAGCGTGATTTAGAAAGGGAGGACAGAGCGATGAAAAAAATTTGGTATGTTTGTATGTTTGGATTGCTTATTTTGGTGTTGATGGCGTGTCAAGAGAACGATGAGCGATCGTCTACTTTGGTGGCGATTCGGATTGACGAAACCACACTTGCAGCGTCTTATGATGTGGGGACGTTTAGTCTTGAAGCGTTACAGCTAATCTTAACGGACGCCGATGGGTCAACGCGCACGCTCTCAGTGACAGCGGCGATGGTGTCGAGTTCGGATCGTGATGCGCTGGCTTCGGTGGGTACGCACACAGTCACGATTCATTATCAAGGGTTTTCGACGATGGTCGTGATCCATCTTATCGACACCCCCTTGTTTCAAACACTGGAAACGCTCTATGACATGGGCGTTGCAGAAGGCTTGATTGCGGAAAGCTACGAAGAATGGTTGGATAGTATTCGCGGTGAAGCCGGTCGCAGCATCACCGAGGCCGTGATAGATGCGGAGGGTCAGTTGGTGTTGACGTTCTCAGATGGCGATGCGATCAACGTGGGACCTGTCGTCGGACAGGCTGGTGTCGATGGCAGAGAAGTCGTCTTGCGCGTCGTGCAGGATCGGCTTGAGTGGCGATACGTTGGTGAGACGGCTTGGCAGCTGCTCATGGACTTCTCTGTGGCAGAACAAGTGCCTTTACACACTGTGACATTCGCAAGTGATGGCGATGTTGAGATCCCGCTACGCTCGGTCCGTCATGGTGAATCACTCGCTTTGCCTGGTGCGCAAAGAGTCGGATACTTCTTTAAAGGATGGTATACAGATGAGACCTTAACGCAGCCCTTTACCGCATCGACACCCATTTTTGATGACCTCACGCTTCATGCAAAATGGCAGTGGGGTGGTGACTATGAGATTGTCAATGGTCGAGCGCATGTGACAGGGGGATCGATGTATTATTGGCACGAACTGGTGATTCCTGAAAAACTCGATGGTTTTATCGTAGACCGGATTACCGAAGGCGCTTTTGAAAGGCAGTCGAACATCGAAAAGCTCGTGTTGCCGCGTTCACTGACCGTGATTGAGCGACATGCTTTCTATTATGCTGAAAACTTACGACGAGTTGAACTGCCTGAAGACAGTCTCTTGAGTTGGATTGATGAGGCGGCTTTCAAACTTACAAGGGTATCCGCTTTCCCTAACGCACCCAACCTCAATTACTTAGGTGATGAGGCGTTTCGTGCATCATCGATGATGCATTTTGATTTCGGTGCGAACCTCATCAGCATCGGTGAATATGCGTTTGCGGATTGTCATAGTTTAAGATCAGTATCATGGCCAAGGCGGGTGCGCACTATGCAAAGGGGAACTTTTGCACGAACCCCTGCGTTGAGCACATTACTATTTCCAGAGGATGCTCAGTTAGAAACGATTGAAAGTCATGCGTTTGAACACACGCGTGTACCATTCTACCTGTTTCCTGAACGGCTTCACACGATTGAAAATCAAGCGTTCTATTTGTCAAGAAATGCCACGATTTATTTACCTGAACGACTTGAATATATCGGGAGAAACGCCGTGATTTCTATACAAGATAGCACCTTGACCTTACTGGTGGCCGCTTCAGAAAAACCAGAGGGATGGCACCCTGACTGGAATCCTAACAACAATCCCGTGACTTGGGGATTTACATTGGATGCCTCAGAGGACTTTGAAAAAGACATCACGCCTGAGGGCATTATCATCACCGGGTATACCGGTGAAGCTAAGAACTTGGTGATGCCAGTTTCGCTGTTAGGGCTGCCGGTGATTGGTATTAGCGATGAAGCATTCCAAGATCAAATGACGCTTGAAACAGTGTTTTTGCCGCCTCAGCTTGAGTTTATCGGTCAGCGTGCCTTTGATGGCGCCATCAACTTGCATCAGATTACTTTACCGGAAAGTTTGATGCGTATCGGTGCCAAAGCCTTTAAAGATACGATGCTTGAACGCATGCATATTCCAGTTGAGACCAACGAGATGGGCTCGAGCGTCTTTGAAGGGGTCCCGAATTTGATTATCTCGACGGATCACCTAGTTTCTGGTCCACTTTGGGCGCACGACTGGAATATCGAACAGGCCGTCGTCTACTATGATGCCCGCCATACGTATCAAGGGTTATACTACGAGACCCTCGTCCGGGGTGCGGATACCGTCGTGACGATTACTGGGTTGAATGCCGATTTGAAAAAGTTGACCATTCCCACGACGATTCACGGCCATCTTGTTGTTGAGATAGCCGATGAAGCGTTTATCGGCGATAGCCAACTTGAGCATATTATCTTGCCCGAAACCCTTTGGCGCATCGGAACGCGGGCTTTTGCGGACATGCCCAATGTGAAATCAATCGTGTTTGCTGAACACACTGATTTAGCCATTATTGATACTGAAGCGTTTAAAGGCAATACCAATCTCGCGATGTTTTTAATCCCAAACACCGTCACCACCTTAGGTGCCCGGGCGTTCATGGATTGCGACACCTTAGTCTTGTATGCTGAGGCTTCACAACGACCGTTTACGTGGAACTTTCATTGGAACATCGACCATCGACCGGTGACATGGGGATTTGCTCGATATGGTGCAACCGAGCAGTTTGATTACAGTGTCATTGGCACCACGGCAGGGCTAAGCATCCGGCTTGATCAGTATATCGCTTTAGAAGCGGATGTTGTGATTCCCATGCAAATTGACGGCTTACCTGTGACCCACATCGGCGACTTTGCTTTCATGTTAGCACCCATCCTTGAATCTGTCACCATCCCCTCAAGTGTCATCGTCATCGGTGCGTATGCCTTTGCGGATGCAGCGGATCTTGAAACGGTTTCTTTGCTGCCGGGTAGTCAACTCAAAGAAATCGGCGCACATGCATTTGCTCAGGCCGCGGCTTTGACAGAGTTTTTCATACCGATAACCGTCAAGACGATCGGCACACATGCTTTTGCCGGGTGTTACAGTGTGACCCTTTTAGTCGAAGCGACTGAAGCGGGCAGAAACTGGCACACAGACTGGAATCCCGATGGAGCGAAAGTGCAGTGGGGGGCGCATGATCCCTTTCCTTTGTTTCATGGATAAAGTGCCCGTCAATCGATTGAGTAAATAAAAAGAAAACCGGGACCGTCTTGTCATAGTGGCTCAAGACGGGACCCGGTTTTTAGCTAGCTTTACTAAAGGCTTTGCGGACATATAAGCCGATACGCTTGAAGAACTTTGTTTCTTCATAAGACAAAATCGCAATGCGGTAAATCGGCGAGACCACGTAGAGAATACCTAAGACAAAGATAATCAGTACAACAAGGGCAATCAGCACTTCAAAAACGTTCATCACCCCAGTCGCGTAGGCAATAGGCCCAACAAAAGGCGAGAAGAAGGGTACAAACGCCATGACCTTCATGATGCCTTCAACGCCAATCATCGGCAAGAAGATGCCCATGTAAAAGCCAGAGAGGATAAGCAAGACCAAAGGTGCTTGAAATTGCTGGTAGTCTTCCTGAGTGGTCGCAATGGCCGCGACTAGGGCAGAAAGCGTCAGGAAAAACAAGGTGCCTACGAGCATGAAAAGTATGCTAATCGACAAGATGGCCGGCCAGTTCGGTAAGTGTTTTGCCAACTCAGCGAAAAAGGATAGCGAGGTGCTATCGGTTGTCTCGACCAACACCCGTCCTAATAAGATGCCTAAAATTGAAAAGATAACGAGCAGCCCACCCTGGATGAGTAAAAACAAGACGCTGGTCGCAATTTTTGAGAGAAAGTGGATTTTAGCGGGCACACTGGAAATGATCGTTTCAATCGCTTTGGAAGATTTTTCTTCGATGATGTCGACACCGAGAAACTGTGTCGCAAAAATGATGAGCATGAACATCGGTAGAAACATGATGCTAACGAAGGCATCGAGAAACATCCGCGATTCAGGTGGGAGAACCGGATCGGTGCCTGGGTCGAGAGCCGGAGGGTCTAAGACGACAAACGTCGCATACTCAATCCCTTGGAAATAATTCAAAAACTGCTGGGTGTTGTTCATGATGAATGCAGCTTGTCCTTGATCTTTTAAGTAGACAGCCACATCGGGTTTGTTCAAAGCACCGGTAAAATGCAACAAAATATCAACGGCTTCAACTTCCCAAAACGTGGCCGAATCCCCACCTAGCCATTCGATTGATACATACTCTGCAGGCACATAAGGGTTATCAAAATAGCTGAGCAGTGTTGCTTGCAAGGGGTAGTCGGGTTGATCGGTATCGTTGATCACGGCTACATGGTATACAGGCGGCCCCGCATCATCGCTAGAAAAAATGTCAATGAGTGAAGGAATATTTACCAAAGTCACCAACGCTATGCCCAAGATGACGTTTGTGATGATAAAGGCTTTTCGAAACAGTCGTTTTTTCAGACCGAAAGACACCAAAAACTTAAATTTTTTCACGTGAATCACCCACCTTGGCAATGAAAATTTCGCTGAGGCTGGCTTGCTCAACATCAAAGCGGCGCACCGATGTGCGTGTTTTTACATAGTCGAATAAACCATCAATGTAATCATCAGAAGCGATTTTAACTTCGAGGCCACGCGCATTCGGGTTGACGGCATAGACGCCAGGCAAGGCACGCAAAGCATCCTGCTCAACATCGGCCTGCACGTGAACGGTCAGTTTCTTGAAATCGTCTTTGATTGCGCGGATATCGCCTGCCATGACGACGTGACCGCGCTCTAACACGACAATCTGTTCGCAAAACGACTCAACATGGTCAAGTTGGTGAGAAGAGAAGACAATCATGGCCCCGGCGGCCTGAAACTGACGGATGACATCGACAAACAACGCGGTGTTGATGGGGTCGAGGCCACTGAAAGGTTCATCGAGGACCAATAATTTTGGATTGTTGATGATCGCTGAGATGAACTGAATCTTTTGTTGGTTTCCTTTGGAAAGTTCTTTAATCTTCTTGTCCTTATACTCGGTAATCCCAAAGACATCGAGCCAATGGTCCATCCGCGTCAATATGTCCGCCTTAGTCATGTTCTTCAACTGTCCAAAGTAAAGAAGGAGTTCTTTGACAGTGATTTTAGTCAGGAGTGAGCGTTCCTCAATCATGTAGCCGATTGTATCGACATTGTGATAACCCACCGCTTCACCAAAAAAAAGCGCCTCGCCCTTTGTCGGTGGCATAAGTCCCATGATAACCCGAAAGGTCGTTGTCTTTCCGGCACCGTTTGTGCCCAGCAATCCGAAAATCTGACCAGGTTCAAGTGTGAAACTCAAGTCATGTACCGCCACGAAACTGCCATACTTGACTTGGACGTTACGAATTTCCAACATCCTAAATCACCACCAATTATTATAATTAACAATTATTATTATATATTATTATCGAATTATTGGCAATATAAATCGCATCAATCCACATTGAAAATCAACGCGAAATCCTTATTGATTGAAACGTGACGGTCACTAATGCTTAAAGTGACGGGTCCCGGTGAATACCATGGCAATACCGTGGCGATTGCATGCTTCGATGCTTTCGTGGTCATTGACACTGCCACCGGGTTGGATGATGGCGCGAATGCCGGCCTTCGCTGCGACTTCAACGGTATCGGGCATCGGGAAGAACGCGTCCGATGCGAGCACAGCGCCTTGTGCGTGTTCTTGAGCTTGTGACAAAGCAATCTGGGCGGCCCCGACACGGTTCATTTGACCCGCGCCGATGCCAAGTGTTTGGTCGTCTTTGGCAATCACGATGGCATTTGATTTGACGTGCTTGACCGCTTTGAAAGCAAACGCGAGACAGGCTAAAAGCTCTGCATCTGGTACGGTGTGCGTGACACATTGCAGTGTTTCATAAAGGGTGTGGTCGGTTTGTTGGCGAAGAAGGCCACCTTGGATACTCACTGACTGAACGTGACTTGACGGGGCCGCCGAGGTCGTTTGAATCAGGCGGCGCTGTTTTTTCTTTTTGAGGAGCGCCAACGCTTCAGCGGTGAATGCCGGCGCGAGAATCACTTCGAGAAAGAGCGGGTGCATGGCTTCGGCGAGCCTGATGTCGACGGTGCCATTTAAGGCCACAATACCACCGAAAATCGAAACCGGATCGGCGGCGTGGGCCTTCTGCCAAGCGTCAAGGAGTTTCGGCGCACACGCGATGCCACATGGGTTCATGTGCTTGACAGCCACCACGCAAGGCTTGTCATATTCATGTAAGATTGCCAGAGCTGCTTCAGCGTCTTGGATGTTGTTGTAAGACATGGGCTTACCATGCAGCACATCCGCAGCGGCTAAACCGCCGTGGTCTTGACTTGTGTCCACGTAGAGCGCAGCTGCTTGGTGGGGGTTTTCCCCATAACGAAGCGGCCTGACTTTTTTGTAGGTGAGCGTCAGATGATTTGGAAACGGTTCGGGTTGTAAGTAGTATGCAAGGGTGGCATCATAGGCGGCTGTCAGTCGCAAGGCCTTTGCGGCGAGTGTCCGGCGCAGTGAATCCGGCACATCGCCCATTGCATCCATCGCTTCAAGCGTCGCCTCATAATCGCCTGGATCGGCGAGGACGGTGACGTATCGGTGGTTTTTTGCGGCGCTCCTAAGCAAGGCAACACCCCCGATATCCATATGCTCAAGTCGTTCTAAATCAGTGAGACCTGGGGTCTTCAGCGCGTGCTCAAAAGCATAGAGATTGACGACAACAAGATCAATCCAGGGAATGTTGTGCGCCGTTGCTTGTGCTTGATGAGTCGCTTGATCTCGCAAGCCAAGCAAACCCCCATGCACTTTCGGATGCAACGACTTCACCCGGCCCTCAAACAGTGCGTCAAACCCGGTGAGTGTTTCCAGTGGCTGACAATCTAAGCCAGCTTCAGACAGCGTACGCTGTGTGCCTCCGGTAGCCATCAGCCTGTAGCCTTTGACCTGCAAGGCTTCCGCAAAAGGGATGAGATCGGTTTTGTCGGTGACACTAAGCAAGGCGAGTTTCATCTTGATGTTCCCCCATTCTCATAATTTGATACAATAGAACTGTACTCTTCTTTAGTGTACCACAGTCCATCCCGCTATGTGCAGGCTTTATGCAATGAGTTTAGACAGACAATCTCCATAAAAATCGATCAAAAGGATGATACCCATGCCTGAAAGTCTCACAGCCTTGAAAACAACATATAGAGCCATTGAAAAACGACTCGACACCCTTGATTTCTCCGTGTTGTGGCCGGGTTTCAAACCGTTTCCCTTTGCCTTGTACAATGACGACACGGCCTGCCTCAGCACCGGTTGCATCCCACGTCCGGCATCGTTCATGGGTAACACAGCCATCGTGCATGAAAACGCGTATCTTGCGATTTGGTATCTTCAAGACGCGCGTGACCTTGACCGACTGACAGCCCTGATTGTTCATGAAATGTTTCATGCCTTCCAACAAGCAGCGGGTGAAACACGGTTTCCCAATGAAATCGAAGCCGTCTTCACCATGCAGCTTGATGAAACGTATCTCGATCTCAAGCAGGCCGAACACCAAGCTTTAGTGAACGCATGCCGTCACAAGGACATGGCCTCCTGGCATGCGATGCGCGCTTGGCGCAAGACACGTCAGCTTGCCTACCCGCACCAGAGCACCTATGAAAACCAAGTTGAAGTCATTGAAGGCACGGCCCACTATGTTGAACTACAAGCACTCAAGCAACTGGATATGAGCGCCTACACCGAGCGACTTGATAGCATGCAGGAAGCCTTGCAAGATCCCACGCACTGTTTGCCCATCCGTCCGCGCGCTTATGTGTCGGGAGCACTGTTGCTTGAGGGTGCCGCTAAGCTTGATGTGAAGCTTGATAAGCGAATCGGTTTGACCGATAAGACCTATGCCGACATGGTGATGGGTGATTTGAAAATAGCGGCGATGCCGACAGCACCGCAAGCCGTCTGTGGTCCGATTCTTATCAAGCACCGGCAAGCGGTTGAGGCACGGATTGCTAGTATTATCGCCAATCCTGAATGGGTGCGTGAAGCGCGCTTCACCTTGCGTGGCTGCAATGTCTACGATGCACAGTATGTCGCCCCGCACCTTTGGACAAGCTATTTTGTCATGTTGCAGGGCGCGGGGGAACCGTTTGTCGAACACGGTACGTTTGTGTGTGAAATGGAAGAGAGGACCGTGGTCAAACTCTACAAAGCGCGACCTGAAAGCAAGGCGCACAGCACTGCGTCTTAGACGCACTCAAAGCACGGTCATAGAATAAATATGGTATAATGGGACGAAAACGTTTTAGGAGGCTGTATATGAAAACCTATCTTTTCGTCATCATGATCATCTTGTCCATGAGTCTTTATGCTTGTGAAACATCATCGCCCGCTGACGTGCGTGATGCCGTTATCTTTAACGGTGTCGGTGACGTGACGTTAGCACAAGGTCAACAGTTCGACCCGCTTGAAGGCGTCAGTGTCTTTGACGTTGAGGGTCGGGATTTGACAGAAGGCCTTGAAGTAGAAGGTACCGAACATCTCGGCCTTGACAATGGGCGTCTCACTAACGTGGGGACATTTATCCTGCTCTACCGTGTTGAGGATCGCGAAGCCACTATGCATGAACGCGGTCGTGCGATTACCGTTACCCTCGATGGCGCTGATCCGCTTGCCGGATGCGGGCAACCTGTCATCGGCGACTATGTGATCACCTGGTGTGATGAGTTCACCGGTATCGGTGCGCATCTCAACGCCCAAGGTGTCGATCTTGACAAATGGGCGTTTCAGACAGGGACCGGCAGTGCTTTTGGTCTCACTGGCTGGGGCAACAATGAAGCGCAGTATTACCGCGAAGAAAACGCTCGGGTTGAAAATGGCCGACTGATTATCGAAGCCCGCCGTGAAAACCATGGTGGACAGGCATACACCTCGGCACGCCTATGGACCAAACCGACATTTTACCAACGCTATGGACGTTTTGAGGCGCGCATTCGTCTGCCCATCGGCGAAGGTCTTTGGCCGGCTTTTTGGATGATGCCGCAGTATGACGTGTATGGCACATGGGCGGCATCGGGTGAAATCGATATTATGGAAGCCCGCGGCCGCACACCGAACCAGTCGATTGCGGCGTTACATTTTGGGGGCATGTGGCCGCACAACACCCACACCCATGCCACGTATCAATTTCCATCTGGAAGCAGTATCCAAGACTTCAATGTTTATGCCATCGAATGGGAGGAAGGGGAGATTCGTTGGTACGTCAACGACCATCTCATCAAGCGCAGCACCCAGTGGCACACCGATGGCCACGCGTTTCCCGCCCCCTTTGACCAGGAGTTTTATCTGTTGCTCAACCTCGCCATCGGCGGGACTTTCGACGGTGGGCGTCTACCACCGAACAGTTTGTTCGATCAACCCGTCATCATGGAAATCGACTATGTCCGGGTTTATCAAATTCCTGAATCCTAACCCCCTGACAACCACTTGATGCTTAGAAACGACCACTTAACCCGCTTGTGATTGAACCAAGGCAAGGGGTGTGTTAGGATGGGCACAAAGGAGATGATTACGATGAAAAAAATACTGATTGGACTCGCACTCGTTAGTGTGTTGACGCTGACTGGCTGGTTGGTGATGATGCGCGCTATACCCACATTCACATCCGTTGAAGCCTTCACAGAAGGTGAAGACGTGCCGGTGGCATCGACCTTCAGGGCCCGCCGTGCTTTGGTGAGACTGGATCGTTTAATGCTGGCATCTGGCCACTGGGCCTGGTTGCTTGGTGAAGAGGCCGTCGACGTGCGTGAAGCAGCGGAAGCCCTCGGTATCGCCCCCGCCCGCCTCAGACTGATACGGGCCATCCAAACCGTCGATCCTACATTTTCCGACACCCTTGGGGCAACCGATGATGAGGCACTCCGTGCCGCGTATCAAGCCACCCGGCCCTTTGCCACAAAACTTGAGCAGCTTACAGAAGAAAGGCAAAGTTACCTTGAAGCCATGCGCCATGCACCCGATGAAACCCTGCGTGAACTTGTCGATGCCTATCTTGTTGTTGAAGAGGAATTGGAGGCGTTTCGTACAGCGTTTCATGAAGCAAGACGTTTGACCGAACCGCTGCGTATAGCACACCGGCATCGCCGTTTCAACCCGCTCCCATCAAGTTAAACAGAGGGATGTGTTGCGATGAAAGTCACCTATCTAAAAGACGATCAAGCCGAAGAACTCGAGATTGTCGTCCACTATCGTGAAGACAACGAAGACCTTCTTCACTTCAAGCAGGTCATCGGCCTGCTTGAAGAGAAGATTTTAGTCAAGCATGATGCGACCAGTTATTTGTTGCCGGTTTCAATGATTTACTATTGTGAAGCCGTCGACAATACGGTGTTTTGTAATACCAAAGAAAGAACGTATGAAACGAGCTACCGTCTTTATGAACTGGAATCGTCTTGGTTGCACCGAGGCTTTGTGCGCACCGGTAAATCAACGTTGGTCAATCTGCGGCGTATCGCATCGTTTCGGCCTGTTTTGAGTGGTCGCATCGAGGCGACGATGATGAACGGGGAAAAGACGATGATATCGAGAGTCTATGCGAAAACCGTACGGCAAGCACTCATGACGCTAGGAGGTCATCAAGATGACAAACATTAGATTGTTTCTCACGCGTACAGCCTTCAGCTATGTGGTCGTCTCGTTTGTGACGGCGCTATTTGCAGTCGGGATCCGCCGGCGGTTTGACGTCATCATCCCCTACCCATACATCATGATCGGCAATACGTTGATTGCATTGTATCTTGGTTTGGCGATCTCGCTTTTCAAAGCGGAAAGTTGGCCGACTTGGTTACGTGTTCTCGGTGGTTATCTGTTTTTGGTTTTATCAACGTTGACCATCCGCCGACTGTTTGGGCTTTGGTTATTCCGCCGCAGTATCGTCCTTTTGCTCGTCTTGACAGTGATAGCGATTATCTACGCGGTTGCGCTTGTTGTGGCCCGTCATCATCTCCTTCAGGAAACCAAAGCGATGAATGCATCGCTTGAACGTATTGGGCGAGATCGTGATGAGCAACAAGAACCTTAAAGCAATCAAAAACCCGCAGTTTAGCGGGACGATCAAGCGCATGCGTGGGTGGCTTCAAACCATGTTAAACGGTTCGTTTTTGTTGCGACTATGGATATGTCATTTTAAGTGTCAATGCGTAAATCACTGAAACATAAAAGGAAGCGGCTCATCTACACGTCGAGTGTTGATTGATGAGTCGCTTCCTTTTATGATTTGAATGCGGGTTTTTGATTGATTAAATTGCGTCATCATACTGTCGTGGATCATCGACAATCTGATACAGTCGATACCGGTCATCGGCAGGAATCGCAAAATCAAGCATCGTGTTTTCTTGAAGGTGTTCGCGTCGACTTGCTTTGGGAATTGGGGCGATACCTTCATCGATAATGAAACGCAGGGCAAGCTGGGCCGGGGTTACTGCAAGTTTTTGGGCGATGTCAATGACGACAGGATTATCAAACAAGAATCCTTTTGCAAGTGGCGAAAATGCTTGGATTTGTATGTTGTGTCGCCGGCAGTAATCGACAAGCGCTGCTTGACGGTGGCCGATAAAAAAGGACATTTGTTGGACATGCGGCACGATGTCGCAGTGTTGCAAAATGTTGTCAATATCTTTGATTTTGAACTGTGAGACACCGATAGACGCCACCCGTTCATCATGGTACAGCGCCTCAAGTGTCTTGTAAGCTTCGACATTGCCGGCATCATAGTCGCCATCGAGATCGTGAAACGGGCCGGGCGCATTGATGATGTACAGGTCAAGATAGTCGACTCCGAGATTTTTGAGTGTCTTCTCAAACATGCGCATGACTCCGTCTTGTGTTTTTATGTGGGGGGGAAGTTTCGAGGTGATGAAAAGCTCTTCACGTGCGATGCCGGAAGCCCGGATGGCTTCGCCTACACTGGCTTCATTGCGATATAGGATGGCCGAGTCGATATGGCGAATGCCGAGTGTCAATGCATCGCGTACGACACGAAAGGTTTCTTCGCCACCTTTGAGCTGATACGTGCCTAAGCCAAGCTTCGGCAACTTGATGTCATTTGCCAAAGTGAAATATTCTTGCAAGATGCTCATAGTGCGCCTCCTTGATATGCATAATCATAGTTGCAGATGTCAATGGCTGGTGTTTAGGATAGACCATATACTTTCTTGACATCTTGAACGAAAATGATGCCCTTGCCGGGTTCATTGATCTTGAAAGTATCGACAAGTTGCGTATTGATTTTGTCGACGACATCTTGTTCGGCAAGAATGATGACGATTTCTTTCTCGGGTGTGATATCGATGTTGAAGATTTTGCTGGTCTCATGAACACCAGACCCCCTGGCATTGACAATGGTACCCCCGCGGGCACCTGCCTTGGTTGCTTCGTGGATGACGTCTTCGGCAAGACCTTTCTCAACTATTGCAAAAATTGCTTGGACCATAGGATTTGTCACCTCGTTGTCAAGTTTTTGATCACTATAAAAATGCGAGCCGAGTGTTTGACTGATGGGTAGGATGAAGGCGATGCCGTGATTGGGTTTGTAAAGTTTGAAACGCGCTGCAAGTAAATCGCCGACTTCGTTGGCCCGGTGGGCATCGAGCATCATCAAGATGATTTCTTTGCGTGCATCCGTCAAATCTAGAAGTGCGGTAAGTTTTTTTCGTGGTGCGGTCCCCATGCCATAGCAGACGGTCGCTCCTAGGCAGCCGTGTTCTTGTGCGAAGCGAATCATCTTTCTCGCATGCCCGTAATGGGCGATGACGCAAAGCAGGTCGATCTTGTTATCATGAACTGGTGGTTGCATCGGCAATGGCCCCCTTTTTTTGTTGTATTTTAAAGAGTAAGCCCAGCAATTGCAAGGCGATAATCGGTGTCAAGGCCACCAAGGCAATGGTGCCTAGACCGTCCAAGATGGGGTCGGCGGTCGCCACACCCGAGGTCGCTCCTTGCATGAAGGCAAGGATGAACGCAGCAATCATGGGTCCGGTTGCCACCCCGCCGGCATCAAAAGCCATCCCGATGAATACTTTTGGTGTCACGAAACTCAAAAGGAAAGCAATCGCATAACCCGGTAACAACACGTGCCAAACTTGCAAAGGTTCGATAAAGACGCGCAGTGAAGACAAAGCGACAGCAAAGCCCACCCCGATACTCAAAGTCATCAAAACGAGGATTTTTGAGACATAACCACTGGTGACATCTTCAATCTGGCGTGTCAGAACATGCACTGCCGGTTCGGCCAAAATGGTGACCACACCAAGCACGAACGCAATCATCACCAAACCAATCCAACCATCACGCGCAGCCAAGGTCAACCCGACATGGGCCCCGACATCCATAAATCCGGTACGAATCCCAATTAAAAACAGCAGCAGACCGACTAAAACATACAGCATGCCTTTGAACATGTGGATGAACTGACTGCGTCGCATCTTGATGGTCGTGAGTTGTGCGATTAAGGTAATCACCAAAATGGGCGCCAGCGCAACCAATGTATTGCGCAAGGCCGGACCCAAAACATGGGTCATCCCCATCCACTTTATGTCACCATTTGGTGCGACACCTGCAAGTGTCTCCGGCGCCGGCAGCGCCAAACTAATCAGCATGACCGAGAGGATTGCGCCGGCTGAGACGATGGCGATGGTGCCAAATGCATCCTCTTCAGCAGCGCGGCTGTCGCGTTTCAAATGGGCAATCCCGTAGGTGAGACTGAGAATGAAAGGGACTGCCAAAACACCTGTCGTCGCACCGGAAGCATCAAAAGCAATAACAAGGAACGACGGATGCGTAAACCACGCAACAACGAAAATCAGGCTGTAAAGGCCAAGCAGTATGGTACGCAGTTGCAAGCTGTAGAGTACACGCATGAAACCAAGAACCAAGAGGCCGGCGATGCCAAGCGATACAATGATTAACATGGTCAA
The DNA here is from genome assembly GCA_007694145.1 of Acholeplasmatales bacterium. Lineage (GTDB taxonomy): Bacteria > Bacillota_I > Bacilli_A > Izemoplasmatales > Izemoplasmataceae > SKGI01. The sequence goes on from RECF01000089.1 coordinate 16,081, forward strand.
CGTGGCCAAGCTGCCGTTAGTCAAAAGGTCGATTTCTTGCGCATACACAAGCAAACCCGGTTCAGCCAGTGAAATAACCAAACCAAGCGTAAAGGCGGCGATGACGACTAGCCAAAGTTTATTGAAGAGGACAATCCGTTCACCAAGATGGGTGCCAAACGGTGTCACACCTCGCTCAACACCAAATAAAAACAAGGTGAGGCCGATTAAAATTAAGAAAGAACCCAACAGGAAACGGCTGAGCAGATCGGAAGATAAGGGAATGATCGTCACATGCAACAGCAGCATGATGCCGACAATCGGCAACAGCGAAAAGAAGACTTCAAGAAACTTGTCTTTGAGCAATCGCATGCCACCGCACACCCTTTCCTGTCATAGTATGTATTTATTGTATCATAGAAAGGGTGTCAAAACACCGATTATCTACGCCTGTAAGCGTTGTTTACACCCCGCGAAACACTTTAATTAGAGACGCTGAGAGCGTTGTTTCATCTAGCCCACCGTAAGGAAAAAGTAAGGTATGCGGCGGGTTTTCAAACGGTCTGTAGTAGAGGTTTTGTGTTGTAAGCAACGCCTTGATGCGTTGACAGGTTCTTGCGTCGTGTGCCGTCATCATCATGTGCATGTTAGACGCTAATCCCCATACGTCAATCGACGCGGGTTTGTGTTGCTCGACTAGGCTGCTTACAAGGGCGTTATGGCGTTTAGCGAACCCAGAGAGTTTACGCAGTTGTCGTGTATATGCCCCACTTGTCATGAAATCGGCCATCGCCAGTTGATCGATGGTCGATACCGTCTGCGCCAAAGGCAAGTCAGAAGGAAAACGCGTGAGCATGGCTAAAGGTAGCACCATGTAACTGATGCGCATCGAAATGGGCATCGTTCTTGAGAAGGCGCCGATATAGATGACGCGTTCACCTTTTGCAAGCCCTTGGATGGCAGGAATCTGATAGGCGTTGTACCGGAAGAGATGGTTGTAGTCATCTTCGATGATAAAAGCACCGCACTGTCTAGCATGCTCGATGATGTCGAGTCGATCTTTGATTGACAAGACGTCACCGCCTGGGTAACTGTTTGAAGGGGAGAGATACATCCAGTCGGCTTCGACTTGGCAAAGCATCGCAAAATCAGCGCAGGGCACTAACTGGATGTCAAGCAAGTCAAACACGTTTTTTGCCCGGTCGAAGAGCGGTTCGATAAAAGCGATGGTACGGGGTTTGTGGACTGCCGCAAGAAGCATGAGATGGTTTTGAATGCCTGAAGCAATCAAGACTTGTTGCACCGTGCCAGTCAGTTCACGGATTTCGATGAGGTGTTGGAGAATGGCTTTTCTGAGCGCAGTTTCACCCGCCTTATCGGCAGGCTGAAACAAGGCGGGATGGGCAGCACCGAGTACATGCTGGTAGGCTTTGCGCAAGGCGGACAGATCAAACGCATCGGCTAGTTGACCGAGAATCGCATAGTGGTG
>RECF01000069.1 GCA_007694145.1 Acholeplasmatales bacterium
GAAACATCACCGCAAGCAACATCACATTCAAAGCGAGCATGACCAAACTGTCGACATACAACCAACGTTGTTGACTGATGGCCAAGGGATTGCCACGCAAATAGGCTACAAGCAAGGATTCATCCATCGAACGTGTCGCAAAATCGATAATCCCAGGACCCGTCACGATGAAGTAAAAGTACGCCACCGCAAGTAGAATCAGGCCATGGGTAAGCAAGTACCCAAACAGCGGTCGGCTTTCAGTGGTACCTCGTTTCGAGACGTACTGCAACGTATGGACCGCACCACTGATCATCGCAAACAAGCCGGCAAACATGAGCAAGAAGCCAATTAGTGTCACCAAAAGGGACGGATTGTTCAAGTCGATGTCATAGACACCGTCATAATAATAAAACGCTGTATGCAAAATGACCACCATAAAGATTCCCAGGCCGCGCAACACATCAAAAGCGAGAATCCTGTTCTTCATTGTCTGCCTCCATTCTTTCCATCTATAGTGTACCATATCATGCGTCGTGATGGGAGACAAATTCCTTCATGCCTGCTTCAAACTCACGCCGGTCACACAAACATTCTTGAACCCAATGTGTCGTATTTTTTTGCACAGCCTACAAGACAAACGGTTTGAAATGGTGTATAATACATATATAAATAGGGGAGGGATTCGTATGCCGGCAAAAAAACGAAAACTTGGGACTGAACTACGTCAAGAACTGTCTCGGCAAGAATGTCTTAGTTTAATGGACTATTTGATGGTGCAGTTCAATGACAAGAAGGATTATCATTACAACTACTACTTTGATACACCGAATGAGGACCTAGCAGCCCGCAACACGACATTGCGTTTGCGCACCATTGTCAAAGAGAAAACCATCTTCTATGAGTTGACCTTGAAAATACCCACCATCGATGAAAATGTCTATCTCGAATACCACCAAAACCTCGAAGAGGTTGATTTCCGCAGGCTCGCTTATGAGAATAAGCTACCTAAAGGCGAAATCGCCGAACTGACTTCCGTTCATGGTGGCAACGTCATCCTGAAAAACATGATTCGTGTCAACCGTGTCGCAGCCCTTTACCAACAAAAGAAGCTGTACTTTGACCGCATCAGCCACAAAGGTAACATCCATTATGAACTCGTCTACACCATCGACACATCCAAAAAAGATGAATATCAAAAAAATGTCAACTTGCTCAAGAGCCTCTTGAAAAAGTTCAACATCCAATATGAGCAAGCTGAACGTCGCAGCGTCCGCCTCAATTAAAAACAGCCAACCCGGCTGTTTTCTTTTTAGTCATCATAAGGCGTCAGTAGCGTCGCAATGGTCTCTTGCACGTCAATCGGTTGCGCCTCAAACGACCGCGACAAATCATAGCCTTCGATGATGGCAAGACGCATGATCTCGTAGTAGCTTGGCGGGCGTTCTTCAGCTTCAAACCGCCAGAGAATGATCACGAGATAGACTTCACCAAAGCGAATGGCTTCGTCTGAACGCAAAGTCTGACATAGGTAGGGGGCGTGTTTTGATTCCTGGGTAACGCGCACAGCTTGTATGTATGCGGGCGTCGGATACAACGGGGTTTCAAGGATGGTGAGAGCCAATGTATGCCTGTCCGCTTTTAGCAGATTCCGTGTCGTAAAGGGATTGTAGTAATATGATTCGAGCTGCGTATCAAACGTTACAAGCGCGAGCATGCCATACCCATGCGGTTGCGCGAATGCGGCCATGTTCAAGCGCATGTCCTGATGAAACGCACATGCGGCCTGTTCGTAAGTATCTGTGACGTAAAATCGCGTTGGTCGGGCCACGTGGCTTGTCAAGATTGCCACACAGATCAAAAGACCCACAAGCGGCATCACACGGACGGCTAAAGACGGTGTCACAATATAGCGGCGATAAAGATAATAGCCCCACACACCGCAGTACACACTAAGAAAAAGCAACGCCATCGCCACGCGCCAAGCGAACACACCTGTTTCTGGCAAGTCACGTACGAATAACCTATGCAGCACGAAAATCACCACACCCATCATAGCACTGAAGCCATGCAAGGCAAGCAAGGGATGTTTTTCGACCATATGATCTTAGCCTCCCTATTATTTTAGTTGTCGTAGACTATTCGTTACAGTGAATTCACCGCATGTTTGATCGTGTCACAGCAAACTGCTGAAACAGCCCGCTTATAGCAGTACAAAGTACACGACCATCACCGCTACATAAAGCATGAACAAGTAGTTGGCCGTTTCAAATGATACATTAAACTCACGGATCTTGCGCACAGCACGGGGATCTTTTTCAATGACGAGCTTGTAAAAGCAAAAGCCGAGAATCAAGGCGACGGCATAATCGAAAAATGCTTCCCACTTCACCGCGGACACGTGGCTGACGTCGATTCCGAAAAACCCTTCACTAATCGGAATGTACAAATTACCTAAGATGACGCAGGAAAACGCCAATGTCATCAACGCGATACGTTGTCCCATCTCTTTGATGCGCAACGTCATCACTTTCGGTCCGAAGAAGACTTGGCTCATTTTGATGAAGGATGTTGCGGTACCGATGTTCACAATAAACAAAATCCAATACTTAATGCCTGATGCCTGAATGCCGTACTTAATGATTGACTTCGAAATGAAGCCATTGAAAAACGGTGCACCAGTAATCGACAGCATCCCGACAATCATGAAGATGCTGACGACAGGCATCGTGCGCATCACACCCCGGATTTCCTTGATTTTTTTGTTGTTGTACGCCTTGATGATAATGCCCGCACCAAGGAACAGCAGCGTCTTGAAGAGCGCATGATTAAAAATATGCAAAAGGCCACCAAATGCGGTCTGTTCATCATAATGTGCCAAGCCCATCATCACGATGCCCACCTGGCTGATGGTATGGTAGGCGAGCACTTGCTTCATGTCTTTTTGTGTCAAGGCGAACATGACGCCAATCACGGCTGTCAATGCGCCGACAACATAGAAAAAGAGCGTGTAATCGATTTGTGCACCGGCGAACATCTCATTCATCCTGATGAACAAGTACAGTCCTCCCTTGACAACGAGACCACTCAACAGTCCGCTGATGGCGGACATGGCAACACCATGCGCTTTCGGCAACCAGGTGAACACAGGGAAAAGCGCCGCCTTGACACTGATACCAGCCATCAGGAGAACATAGGCAAAACGGACCGCATACTCTTCGCCCGTCACGAGCACCCCAGCCTGCATCGCTTCTTGAATCGTATTGACGTTGATGGTGCCAAACGTAAAGTAAAGCAAGATGATCCCAATCAAAAACATCAGGACCCCGCTCGTATTCAACAATAAATAGTAAATGCCAGCCCGAAACGAATCCCCGGCCTTTTTGAAGGCGATCAAGATGGTCACAATAATGGTCGTCAGTTCAAGAAACACGAACATATTGAACAAGTCATTGGTTTGTAACAAGCCCAAAAAGACCCCTTGCAAAAACATGAGAAAAAACAAAAAGGTCCGATTGTCTTGTTTGGTGTTGAACGTATAAATCAGCACCATCCACCAGGTAAAGAGACTGAGAAAAACAAAGGAGAGACTGAGCGGGTCATTGATCAAGCTGATACCGATGCGCGCATCCCACCCGCCAATCACGAAAAACGTGTCCGCAAAGTTTCCGGTGTATGTCTGATAGTACAAAATGGCTAAAACGGTCATTGCCGCCTGTGCGATGAGGGCAAGATAATGAATGAAGCGCGCTTTGACAAGATAAATCACCAACGCCGAAAAAACCGGAATGAAAATCAGGGCGATGGGCGCATAAAGCATCACTTGCCGCTCTCCCGACTCAAGATTTCCGCCCATTCGACGGTCCCGTAATGATGAAACACCTTGATACACAACATCAACGCCAAAGCCGTTACGGTCGAACCGATGACGATGGTCGTAATCATCAATGCTTGTGGCAAGGGATCGGCGATGCCGCCAACTGGCAGCGTGTCACCAATCACCGGAATGACGCCACCATCAAGATTGCCGAGATTGAGAAACAGAAGAATGACGCCCGACTCAATGATCGTGACACAAAAGACGCTCTTGATGATGTTGGTGCTCGTTGAGAGGCCATAAAAGCCAATCAAAATAACCACGAATGTCAACAAGGGATTCATTAGCGTCCCTCCTTCAAGAATGCGGTAAAGATGGTCCAAAGTCCCAAGGCCACTTTCATACCAATCATGACATTGAGCAAGACGAGATAGATGGCTTTGGTATCCGCGGAGGCATCAAGCGCAAAAAAGTTTGTGAAAAACTCGCCGCGCGTCACAATACTCAGTGATGCAACGAGTAAAATGGCGATGTACAAAATCTTTTCAATGGTCACGATCAAGCCGATGTTGGTCTCTTTGTCGGCATCGATATAGTACAGGATGAGTATGGCGGTTGCGACGATGGCGCCCCCTTGAAATCCCCCACCCGGTGACACGTGGCCATTGATGATCACATAGAAACCAAACGCAAGCATCAGTGGATACACAAGTCTTGAAAAAGTGACAAACAAGTCCGGTGTATTAAACTTGTCAAGCATGAACTGTGCATTCTTTTCTTCGATTTCATGTTTACTGATCCAAATGACACCCGATACTGCAATGAGCAAGATGCCGGCTTCAAACAAGCTGTCGAACAACCGGTAGTCAAGCAAGATGGCCGTAACGAGGTTACGCGAACCGGTATCCGCAAAACCTGAGGCCGCAATATAATCTTTTCCGAATGTGTTGTACAGTTCCTGGATATCTTGCATAGAGACAAAAAACACGGCAAACAAGATAGCGAGCAACCCAATGAGTACGAATTGTTTAATCACCGAAATCACGATCCTTGAACTTGACAACTTCAATGTTGTCATAGTCGCGTGCCATCGCTTCTAATTTGTAGGTCAGAATGCTTGACGCCTTCCCTTTGAGGACGTAGACGTTGCGTTCATCATCTTTTGAGACGATCAAATCGACATTGGTCTGTTCACAAAGCAGTTGGTCACGACCTGCACCTAGACTGCACAATCGGACGTCATTGCAAATATTGAGTTCGAGGTGGTAAAAGTCGGTAAAGCGCTTGAGGAGCACATAGCCGACACCGGTAAAGGCATTGTCGGCAATAATGAAGTCGTCCATCGCCTTATCGAGCACGATGAACTCCCGTTGTCTTGAGATGCTGATGACGTAGATCAACGGGATGATGGCGCTACCGATGGCCACTTCGGCAATCGCGACGTCTGGGGCCTTGTTGATGACATAGAGGCTTGCCGTAATCAAACTGAAGGTGGTGATCAAAATGATGATGGTGCCGTTGTTTTTGTGAACGACAATCGAAACGGCCATAATAATCAAGAGCACCTGCAGCGCATACGCTGTCAAAGAGAGCATGTCGAGATTACCCATAGAGTTCACCTTTTTCACGTGCTTCGCGTTCAAGCACGTCTTTGTGTTTGATGCGCCGAATTTCCACACCCGTCAAGTAAGCGCTACGAATGTTGACATGGGCGCTGATGGGGTTGGTGATGAGCAAAAAACCGATCAGTAAGAGGAAGCGGATGATGTAATTATAATCGGTGATGTTGACGAGCATCAAAGCAATGAGGATCGTCAAGCTGCCGACTGTATCGATGGTCGCTGCACTCAAGATACGCGTGTAGAGATTTTTCAACTTAAACACGGCTACCATACCAAAAGCGATGAACACCCAAGACATAATGAGCAAGAAGATAATAATCGGCGTCATTTTTCCCGCCCCCCGGTCATGATGTATTTCGAAAGCAAGGTGATGGTCAGAAACCCGACGATGCTATAGGCAATGGTGATATCAAGAATTAGATTGCTCCGCTCCCAAATCGCGAAGACGGCCATGAACATCAGTACTTTTGCACTGATCAAATTAATCATGAGTATCCGGTCCCAAATCGTCGGGCCGATAATCATCCGGATGAAACTGACGAGAATCGCCAAAATCAAGGCAAAGAGCGTCAAAACCAAAAACCAGTCCAGTACACTCACTTGACATCCCCCTTTCGCTTGAGAAGACGTTCAAACTTCTCCCTGACCGGCTTCTCAAGTTCTTCAGCTGTCGTGCCGGGCTTCGCAAGGGTCATTACGGTGATGACATGGTTCTTCGTGTCTGTATCAATGGTGATGGTACCGGGTGTCAAGGTGATGGAGTTAGAAATGATGCCTACAAGAATCGGATCATCGACATCGAGGACGATATCGAAGATTACCGGTTCGTACCGGTGCGCCAGTAAGTTGTACACATACGCAAACGAAGCCTTGTATATTTCCTGAAACAAAAAGAACACATAGACAATGATCGTGCGCATACGGATGCCATGGTACTTATAACCGGTATCATCATGGAGTACGTTGAATGTCGCCACGGTGACCAAGCCGCAAATCAACACGCCGGCGACAATGGTTTCAATCCGAAAATTGAGCGCCAACAAAAACCAAAATACGAGCAGGACGAGGAACAGCTTATATCTTAACTGCAAAAATCGGACCATAGGATCAGCTCCTTCAGTTCTAAACGGGTTCATTATACCACACGCCCGCACGTGCGTGACAATTATTTAAGCAGTTTTTCAAGTAAAAGTAGCGCAATCACGGTTTTTGCATCGGTGATTTTTCCCCTATGTACCCACTCTAATGCCTCAGACAGCGACAAGCGATGTACATCGATGTACTCATCTTCTTCATAGGCTGTCGGCGCTTCGACAAAATACGCATCCTTCGCAAAGTAAAGATCAATGACTTCATTGGAGAAGCCAATCGCGGTGTGGATGCGTTTCAAAAATGTGATGTCGTCACTGGCATATCCGGTTTCTTCCCATAGTTCCCTTGTTGCAGTCTGCAACGAATCCTCTTCTTTGGCATCTTTTTTGCCCGCCGGAATTTCAAACGTATAGGCACCCAGTGCATAGCGATATTGTCTAACGAGCACCACCTCACCCTCTGATGTCAGCGGCACGACGGCTGCCGCGCCGATGTGATCAACAACAACCCGAGTCGATGTGCGTCCGCTTGGCAATTTGACTGTATCTTCATGAACTTGCAAAAAGTCCGTGTCATAGACCGTCCTTCTCGATTGGAATAACTCCTTCATGTGAACCTCCTCAGTGTCTTACCGACTATCTCTTGCGTTCATTATACCACTTTTTTACAGTGCAAAAACGGCCGTTACTTGCCGCAGGCATAAAAAAAAGAAAACAGAAACCAGAACAAGCCTGGCGGCTGCTTTCTAAGAGAGGGTGTCGGTTAAGGTTCAGTTGCGTGGCTTTTTATCTTCGTTGCGGATGAGCTGATCGTTTTTAATGTGCAAATACGTGCTGCTCAATGTTTCGGTCAGGTTCAACATCATCGGTTCCTCCTTGATTCTTGCTTTATTTTCGTTTACTTTCTGCTTTGACAAACGCTTCGAGTAAGTCGATTTCGTGATTGAGAGACGCCATCGTATAGTCGATGACAAACTCTGTGGTTGTATCGGTAAAGACTTTTTCAGTTTCCTTAAGTGCAAGCAGCGCCCGCATGTCGGCCAAACGCTCTTCTTTGTCCCTGACATAGGCTTTCGCCAGCGCAATCCGCGCATCACGATCAAGATCTTTTGACAAGAACAGCTTCAACATGAACTCATCTTTACACTGTACACTTGAGCGGGGTTCAAGCAACCACTGCATCAAGGCTTCGCGCCCGGCATCGGTAATGGTGTAGGTGATTTGTCCACGCCCGTCGTCTTCTTGGCCGTGTGAATCAATCAGCTTTTCCTCTTGCAACTTGTGCAAAGCAGGATAAAGGCCACCGTAACTGACCGGCCAGTATTTGCTGATGGATGCTTCAAGATTTTTCTTGATTAGGTATCCGGTCATCGGTGCCACATTCAACAGACCGAGTACGGCAAACTTTTGAAACATGTTGCCACCCCTTTTATACTTTCAGGATGTATCTTACAGTTATATATTACAATTATAACCGATTGTTGTCAAGCAAGATGTTTCAAAAGTTTTGTTTTTTGCTTTCACATGAAAAACACCACGCTTTAAAGTGCGTGATGTCAAGTGCCACAAGTGCTCACAAAGCGGTATGTCGGATCAGGGCGCGCCTCGTAGCGCGCATCCGTATCGTGATAATCATACGGTTTTGACAAAGCCTTCATCAACGCATCAAACGGCGCCATGTCTGCTTCTTCCATCGCATCGAGCACTTGCTCAACAAGATGATTCCGTGGAATGCGTGCCGGATTGACTGCCTGCATCCGCTTCATCCGTGTCGCTTGATCAACCCCGGCGGTCTCGAGTGCTTTCAACCAGGACTTTCGCCAGTCATCGAACCCATTGTCCACCGGTAAGTCTTGCGAAAACGGATCGCGGCTCAAGGTGAGAAACGTATGCGTGTAATCAAGTTTCAACCGCTGCATGTGCGCTAGCAATGTTTCAATCCATGGCAGCGGGTTGTCCGCTTCATCGTCGAAACCGAGTTTTTGTGCCATGTTACTTTGCCAGACTTCGGTAAAGGTTTTCGCAAAATGATCAAGCATCGCCTGTGCGGCGGCCAATGCCTTTGACCGATCTTCATGCAACACCGGTAAGATGGCTTCGGCAAGACGCGCCAAGTTCCAAGAAGCTATATAGGGCTGTTGCTTGAAAGCATAACGGCCATCATGATCAATCGAACTGAAGACGGCCGCTTCATCGTAACGATCAAGGAACGCGCACGGACCATAGTCAATCGTCTCACCGGCGATACTCATGTTATCGGTGTTCATGACGCCGTGGACAAAACCGATACTTTGCCAAGCGGCAATGAGCCGCGCCTGCCGATCGGCTACGGCACGTAACCATAACGCATACGGTTGATCAGTTTGCATCAAGGTGGGGTCATGACGAGAAATCGCATAGCGAAGCAACGCATGCAACACCTTGGGATTATCTTGCAAGGCTGCATGCTGAAAAGTCCCAACACGGAGGTGACTGCGTGCGACCCGGCAAAGCACAGCCCCTTCATGCCAGCGTTCACGGCGAATGCGTTCGCCGGTCGTAGTCACAGCTAAGGTTCTCGTTGAGGGGATACCCAAAGCATGCATCGCCTCGCTGATAATGGCTTCACGCACCATCGAACGGTACGTCCCCTTGCCATCAAAGCCCCGACTATAAGCGGTCGGACCAGAACCTTTCAAATGGAGGTCAAATCGTTCGCCTGCCGGCGTGACCTGTTCACCAAGCAGCTGTGCGCGTCCATCGCCAAGTTGTGAAAACTGACCATACTGATGTCCGGCATACGCCAACGCGATCGGCTGACTACCCAGAGGCTGAACCATGCCTGTGAGGCGTTGCGCCCAGCAAGACTGCGTCGTAGCATTACGATCAAATCCCAAGCTGTCTGCTAGGGTGTCATTAAAGTAGCGCAACACAGGTTTAGGGAACAGGGTCGGTACTTGGGGTGTGTAAAAGACCGTGGGCAGTGTCATGTAGGTATTTTCAAGGTGCCAATGTGCATCACCAGATTGTTTAGGCACAGAAACCATCTCCTTGTCTTAAGACTGGTTTCAGTATACCACGGAGCTAAGCGGTATTCTCCGGTGACGCCTTTGGACTAGCAAAAAAGGTCAGCCTTTGCCTAATGGCAAACACTGACCCTAGAGAACACCTGAAAACTAGGCTGCACCGGGTAGACCACAACACTTGACAATATATTTGATGTTAGGATCTTTGATCGAGTACAAGACCTGTTGACCGTCTCTTTGTGCTTCGACAATACCAAGATGACGCAAAGTCTTCAGCTGTTGTGAGACCGAACCTTGGGTCAAGTCCAACTTGTCTGCTAGCGGACCGACATGAAGCGGCGTCTCCATCAAAGCGAGAATGATACCCAGTCGTGTCCCATTACCGAACACTTTGAAATAGTTGGCTGTTTCTTCGAGTTTGTCACGGGTAATCTTCATGATGTCTCACCTTTGCCTTTCTATTGACTCGTCATTTAAGAGTTACTCATATCTTAATATATTTTCAGAAGAAAGGAAGTCGTGCTTGCAATTAGTGTACAAACTTCACAACACGTGAATTATGAAACATCTGAAAAGGGTTGCTGTTAGCGAGTACTATTATGTAACAAAGCGCTACGTAACGTCGTTCTTAAAAGATTTAGCAAGGGCACGCTTTGCAGGGGCTGCTTGGAAAAATTGGTGTGTCAATACAAGTAACACACCCGCTCCAAGAACCACGAAAACAGGAAAATGATGCAGTGATATCCGGTCGAACCAAAGTCCAGCAAGCGGCGTCAAGATCCCAAACCCCATGTAGCCGATGGCCATTTGCAGACTCATGATTTTGCTCAAGTGCTTCGGTTCAAACCGCTCGCTGTTCAGAAACATCAAGTTAGGAAAGACCGGTGCACACCCCAACCCGTAAAGTGCAACCGAGATCAGCGACACGATCAGTCCACCATTCAGCGCGAACAAGAGTATGCCAGCGAGTAAAATCAACACTTCGCCGCCGACAATCAAGCCTTCCGAGCGGATTTTGAATGCAAGAAAGCCGCTGCCAAAGCGGCCCAGTGTCAAGGCAAAGTAAAAGGTCGAAGTGAACAAGGCGGCCGTGACATAATCCACACCACGTGTCTCATACATGTAACTAGCCATCCACAAGCCACCGAGTGATTCCAAGAAAACGATGGTCAAGAAGACGGCAACACTCACGCGCGCACCCGGTGTTTTGAACATCGTTTTGAGTGACAAAGGCGCATGGCGGTCGGAGCGGTCATCAACTGCCTCTTCTTTCCAAAGCGGAAAAGACAACAGCATCAAACCGGCCATCACCATCAAAATTACCCCGACCCAAAGATAACCCAAACGCCACGCACCACGCTCAAGCGCCACCGCCATTACCGTCGGTCCAAGCGTCACACCCACACCATAAAACGAGTGCAAGAAGTTCATATGCGTTGCCTTGTAATGCGCCGCAAGATAATGGTTGAGCGACACATCGATGGCCGCGCCACCAAGTCCGAGCGGGATGGCAAAAAAGAGTATTTGGTAATAATGGTCGACGAGACTGATCATGATCAATGCCACTGCAATGATCAACATACCGAAAAATACAATGACTTTTGTCGACAAGACGCGCAGTAAGCGTGGGGCATTGAATGTCGTCAGTGTCGACATGACATAGGTGGTCAACGTCATCAGTCCCAAGCCCCCAAGGGCCACATCAAGGTCGATGCGAACCAAGTTCCAAGAAGATCCCAACAACGCATCGGGAAACCCAAGGGCGATAAAGGCCATATAAATGACAAACAATAAAAACCAGGCGCTTCGTTTCATTAAGGTCTCGCTCCTTCATCAGACACCAAAAGATTATGGCAACGTTTCCATAGTCCTGTTATGCTTGATTATAGCATAGCCTGCACACGCCGGTGAGAGACAACCTGCACAAAACCAAAAAAGCACCGCCTCTCTTCTTATGTTTTCCGCTAAATGTGGTATGATAAGACTGTAAAAAAACGTTCCGGTAGCTCAGTAGGATAGAGCAACAGCCTCCTAAGCTGTAGGTCAAGGGTTCGAATCCCTTCCGGAACGCCACCCATCCTATAAACGTCTTAACGACGTGTCACGCTTACATAAAAATCTCGCCTTCCAGCGTGGAAGACGAGATTTTTTTATGGAGAAGGTGCGTTTAGGGAAAAGTGGGCGTGTACGTGGCGGCGAGCAACTGACTGCCACCGATTGCATCTTCAAAGGCAATGAAGTTTTCCGGTGTTTGCACGGCAGCGAAAGTCGAACCTGTCGCGAGCACGACCATGAGCGCTTCGATTTCTAGATACCAAGTCGCTGCGTCATTGGGTGTGACTGGATCCATGTCGTTTTCATCAATAGTGAGTGCCGGATCGCCTCCAAAGATTCCATCAAGGCCTTGTGCCATCATGCGCGGAATCTCTTGCGTATGGTCGATCTTATGCGAATCGACCGTCAGTTTCAAAAGGGCTTCAATCGTATTGAGGCGGTCCTGATCAACACCCCCAACGCCATAGACGTTGAAGTCAAGGCCAGCACCCAGCGTACCGCTACCGCCGGCCGTCTTGAGCAAGGACGACAGGGTGTCAATCTCTTCATCCCACTGCGCTTTATCAAGCGTTGTGGTCGCATCAACATGGACGATTCCGACAAATGCGAGCATCGTATCAACGGCCCGGTCGAGCTCAGCGCGCAAGATATACGAGGTGTTCAAAATACGCATTTGATCGGCCAAAGCATCGATGCCGGCATCCGTAGCCAGATCAAAGTCATTGTCAAAATCAAAACTGATCGCACTAAAATCATTCAGACCCAGATCAACCAAAGCGGCCGTCAAGTCATAGATTTCAGTCCGCTTGACCATGTCTTCATAGTCACCATCAGACTCATACGCTTCACTTGGAATAAACAACACACCCTCAAGACCATTGATAATCAGATCGGATAGCTGTGCATACAAGATGTCTGATTGCAGAACCCGGTGCATGTCGTCTTCACCGTCATCTACGTTTTGACCTACCAGTCCTGTGATGTGGTTCAAATCAACCGGCACGCTGTCGCCATCGGCAATGCCCAGCAAACTGAGTGCCCTGAAAAAGGCACGCAGTTCCTGTTCGCTAATCAGTTCAGTATCCACATCTTCATAAATCGTCGAAGGTGGTGCGGAGGCCAACCCCGCAACAATCGGCGCAACGGCTCCCGATATGGTTTGGCGGATAATGACCGAGGCAAGCAGCACGTCCCAGTCTTCATCATCAAGCAAGCTGGTCGATTCTAAGTCGACTGTGAAATCATCACCCGTAATGCCAAGCCGTGCAACCGCCCGAATCAAGGCTTTCACTTCATCACGACGAATCATGCCTGTGGCTGGACCTGAATCTTCTAAAGCCTGAGCAGGGATGCTGACCGGCGTCCCTTGCAACACATCTTCAACGGTCGCATAGATGATATCCGACGTAAAAATGGTATCGAGATCCGCGACCGCAAGTGTGCCGACCGTTTCAAGTGAGAAGTCAAGTGATTCATCTAAGGAAAGCACCATCGCTGCACGCCATAAATGCTTGATTTCCTCAGCGGCAAGCGGCAAGGATGCATCCATGGCTTCATGGGCGAAATCCGGTACCACGACAGCCGGTAAATCGAGGATGATCGAGGAGAGCGTTTCATGAATGATGCGAGAAGCGAGCAACGTATCCAAATCGTCATCATCTAAATCAAGCAAATTGCCAAAATCAAAATCAAAGGCATCGCTGTCAAGTCCAAGCACCGTGACCGCTTCAATCACGGCCCGCAGTTCCTCTCTCGTTATCAATTCGACACCGTTTGGTTCAATGTAGCGGACCGAAGCCGGAATCGTCAGCGCATCGATCCCGAGCAACAAATCGGCGATGATGGCATGCAAGATTTCAGAAGCGAGCAAACGGTCAAAGTCATCACCATCACCATCGACATTAGCACCAATCAAGTCGGTGACAAGCGAAAACGATGCATTGAACGTATCAAGTTCCGTCAAACCAAGCAAACTGAACGATCGGAACACTCGAACCAATTCTGCCCGGGCTAACAAGCCGGAGAAGCCCGCATCGGTTTCCATCATCGCTGCGGTCATCGGGAAACCCTGCGTGCTCAAAAAATCACGAGCGAACGCTTCGATAAGCATATAAATCAAACTCGCATCAAGGACCGTCTCAACAGTCGCAACATCCAATTCAAGCAAGAAGGTCTCGCTGAAGTCAAGCCCGTCAATGTCGTCAAACCCCAACGCCTTTGCGGCTTCAACTAAGGCCCGGATTTCAGCACGTAAGATGCGCCCTTCATCCACACCCTCACCAACCACCATACCTGATGGCAATGTCAAGGTGAAATCCTGAATCGGCAATGCCTCTTCTAAAACATCGAGGTTGTCTTGAATCAGACGATCTAATGTCTGATAGATGACATTTGACGCCAATACACGGTCAAAATCATCGATTCCACCGTCTTCATTGCGACCGAGCGTTCCAAACAAGAAATCAAGATTCAATGCTGTAGGATCTTCACTGATCTCTTCAAACGTCGCGTCTAAACCTTCAATCAAAATAAAGATGGCCTCAAACAGTTTGCGCACCTCACCTTTAACAAGCAACGTGTCGCCATCATACACATCGAACCAAGCGGCATCATCCGCATCATAGTCTATGAATACAAAGCCTTCAAGCATGCCTTCTGCGGCTGTTTCAGCCACGAGGAAATGCGCGAAGCTTGTCGTCAGTATTTTCGAACGCATCAAAATATCCAAATCGATGTTGCCAAACAAGGCGGCCGGGCTGTTCTTTTCAAAATCGTCGAAATCAATGGGCGACTCAAAAACATTGCGTACCGTCACAAACACGGCCCGCAGTTCATCTTGCCAAACAATGTCCATATCGGGCTTGACGATGATCCAGTGATCGAGTTCCGCTTCTTCCAACAAACGGATGATCAGTGGTTCGAGTCCTTTTTCAAGCAACACAGATTGCATCAGCGCCGCGATGAGGCGGTCGATATCGTTATCACTCAGCTGACCGATTGAAGTCATCAGCTTGTCGGTATCTTCCTCATCAAAATCAAGTAAGCTGACCACCCGGAGGAGGTTGACCACAGCGAGAAACTCATTTTCAAAATCAAGATTGGGTACATCGATGTCTTGCCAAATTTGCTCGGCGACATCGTAATAAGCATCAGGCACAAAGTCGAGACTGAGCCGTTCGATGACACCCCGCAACACCACATCGAGCAACTCTGAACGAAAGAGTACTTGAACCACGACTTCAAGGGCATCGTAATCAATCAACTTCAATACGTCGAACCCCGCATCAAGATCATCGAGGCGTTCAAGCCCGATTTCTAAGAAGGCTTCAAGCAAGTCACCCAGATTACGGACCTCATCTTGCCAAACAATATCGGACAAGTCCAGTACCATACCATCAAGCAGCTCTAAAACATCCTCACGCTGCAACGCATAATCGACGGCAATCGGAACAAGTTTCTCAACGACTTCTAACGCCGCAATTTTATGAAAGAGCATGACAATTTTTTCTTGTGGCAGGTCAAAAAAATCCACATCATCAAACGACTGGCCTTCCATGACATCAAATGCGGCTAAGAAGACGTCCCCGAACCGGTTTAACTCACCCGCCCAATCGATGTCGTATAAAACGGACAAGTCAGGTTCATAACCTGCTAAGACCTCTTGCACTGCTTCAAGTTGCACAGCATATTCTGCCGCAACCGGCAATGCTAAAGGTATCAGCTTCGACTCACCAAGCAAATGAAACAGACCGCTCAGCGTTTCGACCTGTTCACGGGTCAAGGTGTCTGGATCGAAGTTTTCATCTAAAACCCCGGCTTGATCGAGGATGGGGATCATGTCCATAACGATCTTTAGTTCCTCCCGGAGTGCGACACGCCCGGGATTTTGCGGATCACGATTGCGGGCAGAAAGCGCCATGTCGAAAAGGAAAATATCGAGCGTCTTCTCACCAATCGGAAACGAAGCCGCATAACTTCCTGCACCGCTTTGGCGCACAAGATGGGAATACTCGACCACCTCGGCAATTTCAATCCCCTCAGCCTCCCACATGTCGCCAGTCATCATATCGGGATCAAAGTTATCAAACAATGATGCCAATGCCGTGACGGGAACGAAGGCCAACAAGCCAATCAAAGCCCCCTGCACACCACCGATGAGCATGCCGATGAGTCGCCTTTGCGGTTTTTTCTTCCGAATACGCTGTGGCTTACCGCGTCGATTGGTCTCTGTTTCATAGGTATAGCGCATCTTGTTGAAGAAAAACCACCAAGGAATCCGGAAGAGGAAAAACCGGACAATGTAAATCGCGATACCAAACAGCGCAATGAAGAAAACCACTTTCAGTGCCAGCTCAGCAATCATCACTGCCAAGTACAGCGTCGGTGCATGTTCAAACGCCGTGAGCAGCTCAGCTGGCATGGCCACATCAAAGCGACCAAGCTGTGCATCAACGAAGCTGAGCAAAGCATCCGGCGTCGCAAAAAACCACCAAACACTCGCATGATAGGCCACGATGAAAACCAGCGTGGCGCTGATGAGTGTCGCTAATGCAAAGTATGCGGTCTTGAATGCCCCTCTTAACAAACCGCCCACTGCGTACAAAAAGGTTGTAAAACCAACGAGTATGTATGTCCCTAAGATCACTTGTTCTGCATCGAATATCACACGATCGCCTCTTTCTTAGTGCCATGTAATCGGTGCGTAAGCACGCCTATTCTCATGGCCAAATGTGTAGCTTACCTTATAAAACATTATAGCATAGCGATGACATCAAGCATAGCTTGACATGCTTGCAAATATCACGTTGGATCACTTCGTTTGAAAAAGAGGGTTTAAAGCGGCGCCGGCTGTGATATCATGGACCTGTAAAACCAATCAAGTCATAGTCATTCATCGAGGTAAAAATCATGATTTCTGTTGCACTACGCACCCCTACTAAGGCCCATGAAGGCGATTGTCTTGCTTTTCTTGAGGCATGTAAACGCACAGGCAGTGCGATGGCGGGCACAGCGGGTCTTGAGCGGATGTCTTATGCGGACTGGCTCACCAAAATCGCCAAAAGTCAGGCGGGTGTCAACTTGCCTGCGGATCGGGTTCCGGCCACAACCTTCCTTGGCTATCATGATGCAGAGTTGGTCGGCATCATCGACATTCGCCACACCTTGAATGCTTTTCTTGCCCATGCTGGTGGCCACATCGGCTACATGGTCCACCCCGATAAGCGTCGGCTTGGATTTGCAAGTGCGATGTTGCATGAAGCGCTCAAGTATGCTTATCAGACATTGAAAATCGAGCGCGTTCTGGTGACGTGCAGTCCTGATAACCTCGGTTCAAAACGCACGATTCTCAACAACCATGGTGTTTATGAGAACACTGTCGAGGATGCGTTGCTTGGGACAGTCGAACGCTACTGGATTGACTTGAAAGGACGCTTTTGATGCGCTTGTTCCATGTGAGCGAAGACCCAAACATCACCCTATTTCACCCGAGGAAGCCTACCAGAGCGGATCGATCGGATCAACCTGCCCTCGTGTGGGCCCTGTGCGAACGTACTTTACCAAACTTCCTGACGCCACGTGACTGTCCACGGGTGACTTACCATGTCTCCCCGCACACGCTTACTTCAGACATATTAAAGCATTGTAGCCATCCTGACACCGAGCATGTTGTCGTCATTGAGCACGATTGGGTCGAACGCATGCACAACACCACGCTTTATGTCTATGAGTTCGATCCCGAACCCTTCATATTACAAGACGTGCAAGCTGGTTACTATGTGAGCACAAAAACCATCCACCCCATCGCACGCCATGTGATGCACCATCCGT
>RECF01000086.1 GCA_007694145.1 Acholeplasmatales bacterium
CCCAATGATCGAGGTGATTGAAGTCTTTGTAGCTATAACTATGCTCGACTTCTTGACGGCAGCCAAGCATGGACGCTATCATTACAAGTATGCATAACATGTAGGCTATTTTACGCATCTCACTTTACTCCCCATATGTGTTAAAGGTGCATGTGAGTGCACCTTTAATCCAATCAATTCATGTATTGTTCGTCGTGGTAATCCAACATCGCTTTTACGACACGAAGGATGTTATTTGTAGAAACACTTGCCCCCGCATACGCATCAATCATTGCGGGTTCGTTGATGGGTTTGGTGTTCGCTTCGTGCGCATATTGAGACGGTGCTTCATCATAAAATATGTTGATACCGTCTAAATCAGCAGAGTTTTTACCAACAAGCCATGGTAAGAAGTCACTTTCGAAGTCAGCCAGCGTCTTCTGGTTACCTGTTGGAATTGGGTCACTGTCGCCCCACATTCCTGCGGTATAATCGCCATCATCACCATCGGTATTAAAACTGATGACATTTATTCTTCCAGTAGTTTTACTAATCTCCATGTAAACGACACTCCAATAATTAACGCGTGGAGCACGACAAGTACATGAAACAAAAGCGACTTGGTATTTTACGAAATCACGCATTTCATACTCGAACAACACTGGCATGTCTCGCTCTACAAGGGTTCCATATCCATCGATGTGTGAAAATGTCAACAAGGTGATGGTTGCATCAGATTGACGGTCATTTCCATTGTCTGTACCATTGTCATCGGCATCCCTACCACATGAAGTAAGCATGACGATGAGCAACATAAAAATCAAGAAAGCATACTGTCTCTTAATAATTGTCTTCACTACTCACAGCCACCATTTTCATCGCCATTATCGCCACTACCGCCTGTGCACCATGGGAGGACTTTGTTGTTGCCTTCATAGTTCATCCAGCCACCGGCATTCCATACATTGGTATACCCGATTTCTTCAAGAACAGCTTTCATCAAGCCACTGCGTGCACCGCTCATGCACATCAGGATAAGTTCTGTGTCTTTGTCACCAAAGAGATTTTCAAGGACATAAATCATATCGTCATTGATAACTTCTTCAAGATCGATTTCAGCAAGATTAAACGTGCCAGGATGGTTGATAACTTCAACTTCTTCATTAGCTAAAAAGCCAAAATAAGGAATGACTGTAACACCTGCAATCCAACCGATTTCAAGCATCGGTGCACTTTCACCTGGATAAACATCACGGAAGTCAAAGAACTTCGCGCCAGGACGTCCAAGGAACAGATCGATATTATCCATAGTAATCTCTTCTGGTAGTGGGTCGACCCAAGCGCGTGGTGGTAATGAAATCTTAAATGAGCCATCACCAAAGACGCGATGATCCCCAACATAATTGCCTAAAGCACCGGCATTCCAAACGTTTTCATACCCTAACTCTTTCAATGCTTCTTTGACAAATGCCGACCGAACACCAGCCGCACAAATCATGACGATGTTGCGATCTTCGTCAAACAGTTCACGAAGCGCTGATTCGTTGATGATTTGTGAACCATCGAAGTTCCAACCATCCGTACGAATCAAAATGTTTTCGTACTCTAAATACTGGAAGAAAGGAATGATTTCAAAGCCACGTATCCAACCATCTGCCATTTGGTCGTCAAAATTTCTCAAGTCGACAAACTGCCAATCTGGTTGAAACAAATACTGATCCAGTTCAGTCATAGAAATCGTCTCGGGTAGTGTTACGGTATCGTCGATAGGTTCCTCATCGTCACCACACGCAACCATAACAAACGCGAGCATCATCAGTGCAAACATCGATAAAAACTTTTTCATAGGTGAATCCTCCTCTATTATTGTAGTTCACAGTCATAATTATAGTCCAGACATAAAGTCATGTCAATGCCTCGCTAAACTTATCATACAACTTTATAATTTGTCTCATCATTTTACAAAGAAAACTCAAACTGAACCCATGGAGAATCAAGCGTCAGCAACAAAAAGTATAGCGCCATCAGGATGAAGAAAAGGGCGGTTAAAAATTTGATTAAGAATAAGTGCTGACGGACAAAGTTCGCAATAGATATCGTATTTTTCGTGTAAATGGCAATCAAAGCAATTATGATCAGCGGTGTGATAAACATAAGATTGAACACGAACAAGTAAAACAACTGCAAAACACCCAAGGTTCTACCTGTTACATTTGCCTCTAACGACGCTAAAACAGCAATATAGATTTGTCCTGTACAAGCCGCTTCGGTAATACCCACAAGCACGCCGATTACCACAGGAATAGCCACCAGCCAGAACACCTTAAACACACGGTCTTCATCGATAGCTTTCGTCAGTTTATCCATCAGTCGACGATTGAATGCGCGAATGAACCTCGGCAGTTGATTCTTCACTTTGTCATAACGATTTTTTCGCGTCACCCAAAAGTCGTATAGTGTCAAAAGTGCCAGCCCTGTTGTCAATAAGAAGAAAAAACCATACAAGTAGAAAGAGATATTACCAAATGCTGCTCTAGACAAGCCAAGCACTGTTAAAAACCCAACACCAATCACAAAATAGGTGACAAAAATGGCGGAAATGTATGAAATCGTCACGACGAGAAGTAGTTTTGTCTTTTTTGTTACCCCCATCATCGATATGAACATCAGCAGCATCGCAATGGCACACGGATTGATGCCATCAAGCAACCCCGCCAAAATAACAAACAACAAGCCCGTGATAAAAGAGAACTCTCGAACTTGATAGTTTTCTATATCCCGAAGGGGATGTTGAGCATGCATGGCAATCTCGCCCGACTCAAACGCCTCAATGATAGTTTCTGCACCACGGAAGTAGACATCGCCTGCAAAAATAATCGGGGCTGCACGCCCGCCACGAACACCATACGCTTGAGCATACTTGTCAGCTATTAAGGGGTTACGCACAACATCGTAGACAACAATCTCAATGCCTTGGTCCTCTAATCCCGCTAACACACCGTGGTTTTTAATAATGTCACACACTTCACAACCATCTAAATCAAGGTAGACTATTTTCGGGTGTTCTAAAGAACCCGCCTCGATGGCCGGTGAACCTACGGTAATCATGATCAGAAAAAATAAAAATACACTGAGGTGAAAAGATTGCTTCATGGTATGTCACTCCTACTTGTCAGTCCGTTCAAACCTTTGCTAAAACCTCCTACATCATAACATTTTACCCTTTTGCTAATCAAGGGTTAATATGGATGAGCGTAATGTCTTAGTCGTGTTTTTATGCGTGTACTTCAAAACGCATTTTTACTGTTTCTACTACGATATCGTTCAGTTTAAGTCTTTTACGATAATGGTCATATCTATAAAAAATTGAACTTTGATAAATCATCATGATTTTCTTCATTATCAATTCAAAAAGCGCCTTATAAAAACATGTGCATTCACTAGCGAGTATCCTATCAAAAAAGTCCGCCTATTTAGTCATAACCGATTGTTTGTACAGAGTAACCACAATCAGTAAATAGCACATGCATGATTAAATTACTACGCTGTGTTCAATTAAAGTACTGATTTAAGAAAAAGCCTTTCGAACATCGATTGGAAATGGTGTAGAATCAATCGATTCGATTTGAAACGTAAGCCATTCACGTATGGCGTTGTTCATCGTCATTCGATGATGTTTGTC
>RECF01000007.1 GCA_007694145.1 Acholeplasmatales bacterium
AAGTCAACGATGACTTCACCTTTGGTGCGGCCCGAACACTTGACAACACCATTATCGGCAGCTGGACAGAAGGTCCTTACATGATCAAGCGTGAGGGCATCTATTACCTCACCTTCACAGGAAACCACGTGACGAGTGCCGGATATCGTGTCGCATATGCCACATCCGTCACCGATCCATTCACCCGAGATGCGTTTACTTTCGGTGACAACATATTGCTTAACACCTCAGAGGCATTCAATGGTCTCGGACATAGCGCAAGCGTTCTTGGCCCAGACATGGACAGTCTCTATATCGCTTACCACAACTTGAACAGCTCAGGGGGACCTAACCGCAGTTTCAATCTCGGACGATTGCTTTTCAACGGCCGGGAAATGACCATCAACAACCCCGAGCTTACCGGCAACCTTGTACCGGTCATGCCGACCTTTGCCACACGCGGCACCGCTGAACTTATCGAGGAACAAGGCTTTACCCTCTCCCAAATCGAGCACGAGGCAACCTTTACGGCTGAGTTCAATGTGATCGGTGACGATGTGACGGTGGTCTTTGATTATGTCGATGCGAACCATTATGGCTATGTGCATCTGAAAGACGACATTATCACCCTTGGCCGCATGGTCGCAGGAGAAGATACCGTTCTCGGGACATCCGAGTTAACGAAAACCTACGATATACACGCTCTGAGAACGTTACGCATTGCCCATCGTGATGGCGCGCTTGATGTCTTCTTCAACAACATGAGACGACTCGCCGACATATCCTATGATGCCGCACAAGGCGGTCGCATCGGTTATGCCGATACAGAACATCTTGAGGTTGGCTACACCGCTTTCAGCAACACGGCCAAAGGGTTGAGCGATCAGCTTGAAATCAAACAGTCGCATGTTGGTGCCGCCCTCCATGATCCGACAGATTACCAGTTTAGCGCCGGCAGCGGCATCCAGATGGTAGAACATGATGGATCGGATTTCTTCAATGGTCCAATCGGTGCTAAAAAACTGGTTCTTGATGCACTTGGTGATCATGCCCGATATCTCGTCGAGGTGCCCGAGAGTGACTTCTACGGCATCGAGATGGTGGTACCCAGTGCTTTTGGCGGACGGACGATCGGACTGCAAATCAATGACGGGCAACGCGTCCGCTTGAACATTCCTGAAGTACCGACACAGGAAGCGTATATGCGTATTCGACTGACTGAACTCGATCTGCCAGCCGGGGTGCATTATTTCCGATTCTTCCACACTGGTGAGCGCACAGGATTTGTCAGTTTCAACTTGTTCCATGCCTCTAAAGAGACCCCTGTTTTCGACCATGCACTCGATGATTATGTCTTGCGTGGGTCAAACTATGTGAATACATGGCGTCTTGAGGAGGGGGGTCATCTAGCGCTTTCAGGCAACCGCCAACTGCTATACTTCGGTGATGACCGCTTCACAGATGTCACTATGACTGTCGACATTGAGTTCCGCGGTGAAACAACGACTTCGACAGCCGGTGTCATCTTACGTGGTGGCAACGCAGCCTTCTCCGTCCATGACAGCCATGAAAGTATTCAAGGTTACTATGTCGGCTTCAACAACTCGAAGATTTTCATCAGCCGTTACAACTACAATTTGTCACGCTATGAGATGGTGGCCGATGCCGGTAACTTCGTCTCAGGGACGGCCTTTGAGTTTGAGGTATCGATCGTTCAAAATACTATTGAAGTGCGTGTCGACGGCGTCTTGATGCTCACCCATCATGACGACCTAGGCTTCACACATGGCCGCATCGGCTTTTACACAGATGGTGCGGTGGCGATTTACCGTAATTTGCGTATTCGTTGATGCAATCTGCGGTCCGTTAAGAATCCAACTGGGTTCTCACGGACCGTTTTTTTTTGGCCGGGATGGCGTGCATTAGAAAGAGGAAAAAGAAATGTATAGACAAATTATCGAGGGTTTTGTATAATGTGGGTGACCAGGACTTACAAGGGAGGATCTCTATGCTTGATACAATCAAGGGCGGATTAATTGTTTCCTGCCAGGCATTGCCCGATGAACCGTTGCACAGCCCAATGATTATGGCCAAGATGGCCCTTGCGGCCAAAGTGGGTGGTGCAGTCGCCATCCGGGCCAATACGGTCGCCGATATATTGGCGATTCAAAAAGAAGTAGATTTGCCGATTATTGGTTTGATCAAACGTGATTTTGCCAGCTCTAGCATCTACATCACACCGACTGCAGAAGAGGTACATGCCTTGCTTGATACCGGCTGTGACATGATTGCTGTCGATGCGACCGGTCGTCACCGGCCAAACGGTGATACGCTCGCAGAACTGGTCGATTTGATTCACGCCCACGGCGTTCTTGCGATGGCGGACATTGCGACCCATGAAGAGGCCATGCAAGCCCAAACACTTGGATTTGACTGTGTATCGACCACACTCAGCGGGTACACGTCCTATACGAAGACACGTGAGGCGCCAGACTACGAGCTGATTGGCAAACTTGTTCGTGAACTCGACATTCCCGTGATTGCCGAAGGGCGGATTGCCTCACCCAAGCAAGCCCGCAAAGTGATGGATCTCAACCCGCATGCCATCGTAGTTGGAACCGCGATTACACGACCGCAAGTCATCACCCGATCATTTTACGAAGCCTTGAATAAGCCATGATGAAAGCGTTTCAAACCGTTTGGATATTTTTCGCCATCTCGCACTTGACTATACAAATGAAACCGCTTATAATTGAAGTTGTTTAGACAATTAAAAAATTTAGGATAAAAGGAGAGCAAAAGATGTTGAAAAAATTAATGTTGTTCCTCACAGTATTTGCCCTGGTATTCACCATCGTCGGTTGCGGTGAGCGCACGGATGACAATGGTGACAACGGTGAACCCGGTGATACGATTCCACCGATTTTGACCGTCAATCCTGAAACAGTTGTCCTTGAATATGGTGCACCGTACGATTTGATGACCGGTGTTTCGGCACTCGATAACATCGATGGCACCATCACCAGTCAAGTTCAAGTCGACGATGGTGGTTTCGATCCGTCTGTCCCCGGCACCTATACGATCACGTATACGGTTTCGGACTCATCGGATAACACCGTCACCAAAACACGGACCATTACCGTGAACGAACCCCGTCCGACCATTGAAATCGAAGGCGCGTTTTTCCCACTTGCGGTCAACCCGCAACTGAAGTTCAGAGACAACGTCCATGCCAACGTCTTCCCGACCGGCTACGCAGTGGCCTTTGAAGCTGATTATTATGATTGGCTCATTCAAAACCAACCACGCCGCACTTTGGCCCGCTGGTCGATTGTCATCGTCGTCGATGAAGACGGCAATGTGATCCAGTCACGCGATTTCTTCACCAATGAAACCAATGAAGGTGCCGAAAGCTCTCGCGTCGGTACAGACTGGTGCACTGGCACGCCAACCGGCGTCAACAATCAATGGTGCTTACAGTTTGGTATGTTGGCGAACCTCGACATTCCTGAAAATGGTTATGTTGTGGTCTTCCCCAATGACGGCGTCAATGATGAAGGCACACCCCGTTTCTTCGGTGCACAGTTTTACGCTGTACCTGGTGAGACACCTGCAGAACGTCTCC
>RECF01000090.1 GCA_007694145.1 Acholeplasmatales bacterium
TTCGATGAGCATAACGGTTGAAAGCCACAGCATTATCGTCACCGTCACAGGCAAAGAAAGTAGCACGACGGCGCAATCGACGTATGCGTTCTTAAATATCGGTCAGACCACTTACACGTTACCGGATTTTGGTGATTTTGATGATCACACAAATAACGATATGGATCCACCGGATTTCAACCCAGACCCAGACGATCTCCCAGATGTTGAACCGTTTGCCGAGGGTGAGTTGATGCAAGGCGGCGAAGACACCTACACCTTGACGATTGACACCCCCGGGCGTTACTTGATATGGTCTGAGTCGGCCATTCGCTTAAGTGGAACGCTTTGGGATGAAAACGGCCACTTTGTCGGCAGTGCCACGGGTACGGGACCTGGGCAAAACTTTCTGCTGGACTTTGAGCTCGGTGTCGGTGTGTATACGCTCATCGTCGATGATTGGGAAGATGTGAACTATGGTCCTTACATCATCTACGTCGCTAAGCTGGAAGATTGAACACGCACACAATGGCTCGATTGAGCGAACCGGTGCGTGGGTGACACGCCTGGCATCTTACACAAAAAGTGCAAACCTTTAATGATGTTCAAAGGTTTGCACTTTTCTTCTTTTCATTAGCGACTGTCACGCACAAGCAGACACTGTATAAACGTAAGACTGTGAAGAAACCGTCCATGCATAGCCTACGTTGATCGCCAAAACGATCGACTGTCTTGCTTACCTGCCATCTGATAATCAATCATCGCCTTAAGTAAACCAAAGTCGATGGCTTGATGCGCCTTCACTTGGACAAGCATCTTTGTCCGTGTGTAGTCGACCGACTTGATGTGGGCTTCGAGTGCGGCGATGGTCGCTTCTTCAGGCGCGATATTGAGATGGTTTTTCGCTGTGCTGAAACCGATGATGAACCGGCCTTGATACGTATACATCGGCTGATGCCATTTTATGACCGGCGACAAGTCCGGATACTCAGTTTCAATCCAAGCCATGATCGCAGATAACATCGCCTGAATCTTTGGATGGCTGATTGTTTCTAGATACGCCGCAAACTGTGTCATGCCATCACCTCCACAAGGTCTTTGT
Organism: Acholeplasmatales bacterium; assembly: GCA_007694145.1. GTDB lineage: Bacteria > Bacillota_I > Bacilli_A > Izemoplasmatales > Izemoplasmataceae > SKGI01. The sequence continues at coordinate 1,082 of RECF01000090.1, forward strand.
GTTATCCGCAGGCGCTATCCATTATACCTCGTATCAATGAATAGTTTTTCTTGTATACATCGATGACGGTATCTTGCCTAAACGAACCGTGAACGATCGCCGGTCGGACAACTTGAGTGGCATCAGTATGTGAACGCCTCACGCTGCCTAAATGCAAACAGGGAAACAGCGCTCTGAACAAGGTTCCACCCAACCCATCCTAGCGGACACTCTCAATGCACGTAGATGGTGCATCGAACACATAAACGTCCCGCTAAGACAAACGCGTGACAGGGCTCGACCCTTGGTGGCATGTTCAGCGTCCTTTGAACTCCGTGCCTAATCGATCCGCTTCAATCAACGCTTTATAGACTGCTTCTTTAGTGACGACAAAGGGCATGTTGTGGATGGTTTCCGTGTCGATGGTGGCGGCCTTTGCAACGCGCATCAAGTCTTCTTCTGTCGCGCCTTCAATGTTCAGTTCCTTCAAGGTAATGGGTAATCCGACCCGCTCGCAAAATCTTAAGACCTCATGGATTTCATCTTCTGGTGCCGCTTCAAGGACAAGTTGTACCAACGTGCCAAACGCCACCTTTTCACCATGATATAACTGCTTGCACGGTTCTAAAACAGTCAAGCCATTGTGGATGGCATGGGCTGCGGCCAAGCCGCCACTTTCAAAACCGATACCACTCAAATAGGTGTTGGCCTCAATCACGTTCTCAACTGAGGCATCGAGTGTCTGGCGTTCTGCTGAAATCTTGGCTTGATAACCATGGGACAATAACGTATCGTAACACAGTTTGGCGAGGGCCATGGCGGTTTCTGTCGCCAGACCCCCAGTCATGGCCTTGACCTTGGCCCGCTTGGCGGCACGCGCCTCAAAATAAGTCGCCAAAGCATCCCCCATGCCCGATACCAACAGTCTAACCGGTGCCTGCAAAATAATCTGCGTGTCGACCAACACGACATTCGGGTTCGCCGGGAACATCAAAACCTCCTGAAAGACGCCCTGATCGGTATAAATCACCGACAAAGCACTGGTTGGGGCATCGGTTGAGGCAATCGTTGGCGCAATCAAAACGGGGAATGACACGTTGTATGCGACCGCTTTGGCCGTGTCGAGTGTCTTACCGCCACCAATGCCAATGACGACATCGCATGCTTCTGCTTTTGCGTAGGCGGTCAACCGGTCGATTTCGGCATGCGAACACTCGCGGTTGAACAACGCTTGTACATACGCGAGACCGGATGCTGAAAAACTTGATTCGATGGTCGCTTCGGTAAGATGCATCACAAACGCATCCGCTATCACGCATGCTTTGTGACCCAGTGCCTTCGTGTAGATTGCGATATCCTTTAAGACATCGGGCCCTTGAACATATTTTCCCGGACCCATCAATACTTTTGTCGCCACTAGATTCCCTTCTTTCCTGAAACGCTGTGTTTGATTTTATTATACTATACCCATACCTACAACCATAATAGCGTGGGGCTTTGAGGTGACCTGTGGATGCACCTACGTTCGCATGGAATGCCCTAAAGAATCTTCAATCATCGGAACTGAATCTCGTGCTTGCGTACATGAAGCGAACATAAAAAGAACGCTTCTTTTCAGTTTCATAGTGACCCCCAAGCAAGGTTATGATTGGTAGATAGGCATTCTTGACACCGCATGTATAACGCCCAGTAATGCAACACGAAGACGCGAGTCGCTTATGGAAAAGAACTGGTTAGACAGGTTTTGAATACACAGTCTCATACGTTTTCGGCTTCCTCAAATCCACCTGGCGCAGGGATCTCTTCATTTAAATCAAACACAATTTCTGGTATGGCAATCAAGTACTCTTTGTCATCTTCCTTGTTATACCAATGCAACATATATTTAACCTGAATCTTACGCATGGCATAGCCCAGTTCAATGAGCTTGTTGAACTGTTCTTGATAGGCTTTGGAAAACTTGAGTATCTTATTGTCTTGGTGCGTCAAGATTTGCGCCTCACCAAGCTTCAATTCATCCCCTGCTTTAAGTTTATAGAGATGATGTTGTGTATACTTGAAGTAGCCGAGGGCTACGTCGCTGTAGGACAGTTCATACATGAGCCGTTTGGGTTTCTCATACGACTTGTCGACATCATAAAATTTCGTCGCAAACGGTTTGAAGGCATCAAAGTAATCGCTTGAATAGTGGATAAAGAGATTCTGTTTCGCGCGTGTGATGCCCACATAAAGCAGTCGCTTTTCTTCATCATTCAAAGGTTTGCTTTCTTCGTATAGAAGGTAGACATTGTCAAATTCTTTGCCCTTTGACTTGTGCAGGGTCGAAACGATTAAGGTTTCTGAATCAATAAACTCATCTAGGCTGGATTCTAACAAGAATTCTTTCAAGTCGGACAAGTACTTGGTTTTATTTTCTTCTTCATACCGCAAAATGATAGTTTTAACAAGGTCTAAGTGTTGGCTTCTTCTGAAAATCTTCTCCAGTTTAGCCTTCGCTTCCTGCCACCCTACCTCACTAATAATAGATGATTTACTGCCCTGTGTAAAACTGTCATAGAAAAACCGAAGTTCCGCCATGTTGTATAGTTTAAAGACGGTGGTTGACTCGATGAGCTTGGCTTTGATGCCTGCTTTGAGTAACAAGCCAGTAATCGTCATCGCTTGTTGGTTGGTTTTCGTCAAAATGGCTGTTTTGCCCTTCAAGCTGGTATTTTTAACATGATTGGTCAACGGTACTTCTAGGTGCTCTGACTGATGTTTCGCCAAAACGATGGTGCCTTCGTCTTGTGTGTGTGATTCTATGACACCTTTTTTCATGCGCGCATGAATGGTTTGCACAAACTGATTGGCTAAAGCCACCAGATTTTTTTGACTGCGGTAATTAATGATGAGTTCATAAAAGGCCGCATTATCTTGGAGTTTTTTGAAGTATGCATTCGACGAGCCTCTAAAGCCATAAATGTTTTGATCATCGTCACCGACGGCGATGATTTTCAATTGCTCGTTTTTCTCTTTTAACAGTTCGACAAGTTCAAACTCTGCTTGTGTCATGTCTTGCGCTTCATCGATGACGAGCATCATTTTAGTCATCTTAGTTTGATCAACTTGGTTATCTTGAATCATCTCAATCGCTTCACGGATGATCGAATCTGTTTTCTCGAGTGTACCGACTCTACCTAACATGTCAAAACAAAATGCATGGAACGTTTTAATATCAATCCGATATGCTTGCGGTCCGACAAGTTCCGCCAAACGGGTCTTGAACTCACTGACAGCCGCCCGTGAGAAAGTGAGCATAAGCAGTTGTTCATAACGAATATCTTCCATGAGCATAATCGATGCCAGTTTATGCACGAGAACACGGGTTTTACCACTGCCCGGTCCCGCCCCTACGACAATGCGCTCATCGTCTTGATTGTTGATGATGGATAGTTGCCTTGAGGATAAAGCCCCAAAGAGTTGCTTGAACTTGGCCTGGGTGATATTTTTGTTGAGATGGGTTTTCTTTTCCCCTTTGAAGTATTTCTTCAAAAAGATTGGATAGTCAAGCTTGAAGTAATCATCGACAAAGTTCAAGGCTGCTTGATAATCTTCGATCATCTTGTTGGCATACTCGCCGACAATATGAATATGTTGTTTCTTGACGGTATAAAAGTTATCGAGTTTCTCATAGTCTTTCTTCGTGTATTGCCGAGCGGTGTTTTCTTCAATGCGCTCAATAAACATCGGATTGTAAAGCACCAAGAACCCACCTTCAATGGTGAGTAAATCAAGTTTTTTCAAGTAGAACAATGCTTCTTCGATTTCTTTAGTTTGATATGTTTTCACGAACAATCGATTGGCGCGATTGACCGCTTGTGTCAGTTCATGCACAGAAAAATCAACTTGAACCATCTCGCTATTTGCGGTTTTCACAGTCTCTTTTTTATCTAAGATGTAGTCTAAGATTAAATGGGCAACATCAAACCGATCTTGTCGCGCTTCTTTCAAGACTTCAAGGGGGGATTTAGGTATGATTTTATACAGATTATCATTAATCTTTTTACGTTCTACGATTTGATTGATGACAAAATAGTTCATCAGGTTGTTGATCATTTTTAAGTTGACAGGTAACCCAGCTTCACTGGCGGCTTCATTCAGTTCCTTCAAATGAATAAGGGTCGGCTCATCACGTAATGTATCCATGATGAAGCGCTCGAGTTGGATTGCTTCATTGAGCAGTTTTTTCAAGTGTGTCGTGGAGGCGTTGTTTTTGATGTAAACGGCCAAATCTTTGAAATCCGCCAACAGGTTCATTTCCCTGAAATAGTTGATTATTTCAATGATTTTCTCTCTTTTTAATCCTAAGTTATCGGAAATGTAATCGACCCGTGTTTCCGATTCGATATCCGCACTGCGTTTGGAATACTTACTCGACACGAAACTGCTCATAATGCGTTTGGCTGTTTCCTTGTCTTGTTCAGGAATGATGTGCGTCGCTTCGATTTGCTTGTTGGCCTCGATGACGCTGCTTGTCAAAATACTGTTGGCGAAGACACGCGCACTGTTTTGCTTACGCGACAAATACCCTGAATCCTCAAGGGCCGCAACCGCTGTTTTGACCCGGGTTTCCAAGTCGCGCATGTTTTCATCCCAACCGGCTGTCTTGGCAATTTCGAGTGCCGATTGTGACATGGTTTTCTTGAACCTGGTGGTCGCTTTGATCGCCTTCCAGATTTGCTGGATTTCTTTAAAATTCAGTTTCGTGCTTTGCAACAAGGAAAAGTGTTTGTCCAAATCATTTTCTACATATAGGATGAAGCAATCGGCATTGAGTGCTTCTTGCCGCGCCGCACGACCGGATTCTTGGACATAATTTTCCAAAGAATCAGAAATATCATAGTGGATAATCATCTCGATATCGTCTTTGTCAATGCCCATACCAAAGGCATTCGTCGCCACCATGATGTGGGCGGTCCCTTCTTTCATGAAGCGATCTTGTTCGCTGATTTTCTCATCTTTCTCCATCTTGCCATGAAACTTCGCAACGCTGTAACCATCTGCCTTCAGTCGTTGGTACACATCCGTGACTGTCCGGATCCGTGAAGCATAGACAATAGTCGGACACGTGCGTTGTTCAAGCAACAGGCGCAACTGTCTATACTTATCGTCCTCACTGGCAAGTCTGAAGACTTTGAACTTAAGATTCTTCCGTCTGCTTGTGCTGATGATTTTATCCATGGTGAGATTGAGCTTATCTTGATAGTAGCGTTCAATATCTTCAACAACATCCGGTTTTGCGGTGGCGGTGAAACAAGAAACAGGAATGTGTTTATGATTTTGCTTTTTCTCCTGAATCAGCTTGATGAACGTACCAATATACAAGTAATCGACTCTAAAGTTATGGCCCCATGATGAAAAGCAATGCGCTTCATCGACGACAAACCGGGCAATATCACGCCCAAGCAACAAGCGCTCAATGCTTCGGCTTCGCAACGACTCGGGGGCGATGTACAAGATACTGACGAGACCGTTTTTAACATTCTCCATCACTTTTGCGCGTTCAATCGGATCGAGCAATCCGTTGATGGTCGCCGAGTGGGTAATGTTCCGGTTGTCCAAATTATCGACTTGATCTTTCATCAATGACTGTAGCGGTGAAATAACCACTGTCAAAGAGCGTGTGCTTTCACCGCGCATCAGGGCGGGAAGCTGATACGTCAAAGATTTTCCGCCCCCCGTTGGCAGCACGGTGATAAACGATCTATTTTCAAGGGCGGCATCGACAGCCATCTCTTGTAAATTTTCACCCTCAAAGGTTCTAAAGTCTTCGTAACCGAAAAACCGTCGCAAACCGGTTTTAGCGTCTAAACTTGTAGCGCAATAGGCACATTTTTCTTGACATGGATTTCCGCGTAAAAGCATCATGACGTCTTCGACTTTAGGGAAGGTGTTGAGCAACCATTCCGGAAACAAAGAGTTGGGTTCTGTCTTGATTAATGCGAGACTATATGCCAACTCTCTTGGGTCATGTTTGATGAAGTGATCAAGATCGGCGTGCAGACAAAACATGGCGTCATAGCGTTCTAAGATAAGTGCTCTCACGTCCATGAACGTGGGTCGATAACTCAAGTAATCAAAAAAAGCCTTGAATCCATCCGTATCCTTCAAGAGATGATAGTAGATATCTTTTTCTTTGAGCGGTAAGGCATTGAACGTATTCACCTCATCAAAAAAGAGCTGCTTAGCACGCTTGGAGTCATCTAAAGGATTATTGGAATCGCTGGGCTCGAGTTTATCATTTTTGATGAGTTTGTGATAAGGATGCTGCGGGTAAAGCAGCACCGACAAAAATAGCGTATCGATGGCTTTAAAATGCGGAATCAGCGTCTTATGGGCCAACTTGTTAATATATTTGATATCGTGATGGATAATATTATGTCCACAAAAAAAGTCAGTCTCATTGATGAAGGCCTGGAACTTGTGAAAAGATGCTTGATGGAACACGTGTCCTTTCGAGTTCTCCGCACCAAAATCCAAGACTTTCTTTGTTTGACTATCCACTTCTATGTCGAAGAAGGTAATCATAAGCATATCCCCTTGGTAATATGGCTTCCTTAAGGTATATTGTACCATAAAACCGCTGTTATATAAAATTAATCAAGGGCTTGGTCTTGATGAATCCCCCAACTGATCAGGTCGCTGCGACGGTGAAGATGGTTATGATGTGTATTCAGTAAAAGACTTGTTCATTGCCTCAACGCGTTTCAGTGCGGTATTTTCGACAAAAACCGCAACTGTGCGTTGAGAAAGAAAAGAGAATACTGATGATTATGATAGAAATTAATGATGTTATAATGTTTTTTGAAATCTATAAATGCATTTGAATGTATTTTAAGTTGTTAATATGAAATTAAAATGGTATAATGACGTATAGTTGAACAAAACATGACATACATGTCGTTCAGTATTGCACTAAGCAGTTTCAACTGACTGTGATGATGCACATGGTAGCGACTTCCTGTGCTAAGAATGCTAAGAGAGGAGATAGAACTATGATCAACGCATTGGTTCTCATTGTTATCGCAGCTTCTATATTGGCCATCTTGTTTTTCGCCTTTATGACAAAAAGTAAGCTCGCCAGCTACGTTGCCTACACCATTTTAGCATCGGTCGCCGTCACCATGGCGTTAAACGGCTTTGCGGGACTCATTCGCGATGTAGACTTCTTATCATTTTTAGTAGACCTGTTCCGGTTTTTAGCGAGTATTGTCGTCATCGCTGAACTCGCACTTATCTTATTTTTGCTCTTGATGTCAAAACACAAGACAAAAGTCCTGTTGTTAAAAATAGCGATTGTTGTCTATGTCGTTTTAACATTGCTTGTTGAACTCGGTGCATTCTAAAAGTCGGGATGTCGCCTAATTCTCACTAGACACGAATGTGTCGCATGTTCGTTGCATCTTTAGAAGTAGGAACGTCGTACCTTGATTCTAAGCCGGAAATCTTAAGCACTTTCTTAGGTCTCGTTTCCGGATTCTCATGCTTTGAAATCGATGCCTCCAATATGCCGTCAGGGTCGTTTCGCAGGCCAACAGTTAACACCGTCATGTAAAACTCTCGCTTTTCAGGCCCGATCAAGGCACTGAATCATTGTTTTACGGGCTTTGTTCTATCGGTTCACCTAAAGTAAGATTTTAGAAAACTAAATCGGATTTCAAGAAAAGAGTGTTGATAAAAATGAAGGCTCCCCAACATCTTTTACGCATCACCGTGTTTGTCATCGGTATCGCTATTGCATGTTTGGCCCTATTACCCGTCCTCTCATTTGAAGGACTTGATTATACTGGTTATGAGGTCGTGTTCGGCAAAACGTTGATGGATCTGAACCCGTTTGACTTAGGTTCGATCGTCAGTGCGCATTTGCCGATATCCATTTTTGCACTCCTCGCATTTGTTTTGCCGCTTGCGGGGGGGATTTGGGCTTTTGTGTCTAAGCGTTTTTTCGTTTTAACACTGGCTGGATTCATCATCGCGATGGTTTTGTTCATCCGGTTACCTGAAACCGTGGAGATACTAACGGTTTTTGCCGGTTATGAAAGTACCCTCGCTGTGGATTGGTCGATGGCTTATGGGTTGGTGCTGGCAATCATCTTATGTGCTATGGGTATTTTAGTAAGTCTTGCCTTAGTTTTTAGTGAATATAATCAGAAATAAATGACTACAAGTAAGAAAGGATGAATTAGATGAACATTTTACTATGGATCTTATTCGGTGCACTCGTTGGTTGGATCGCGAGTCTCATCATGAAATCAAAACGTAGAGGTATAATCCGTAATATTGTTGTAGGATTACTTGGTGCAGTCATTGGTGGCTTGTTGGCATCACTGCTTGGCATTGGTTCGTTGGATAAGTTTACCGTGGAAGGTTTTGTGATTGCTTTAGGTGGTGCAGTCCTCCTGATCTGGCTCCTGCGCCGGCTATAATTTCTTTTAGCGCGTTATCATGAAAAAAACGTGCTACTGAAACATCATTTCGACTGCTTAGATATCTCTTTTTTAGTCATTAATTATAGAGCCTTTTGATGACTAGACAAAGGGTTTGATGCTGCATCTTATCGAGGTTTGGTGATGCGGGTTCCCTATCCGCCTTGCCACCGCAAGATAGCGGATGAAGCAGGCCAGGCTGTCACGCTGTTATACTTAAATGGCGAGGCAACCTCGCCACAGCTTTATTGGGCAATTAAAATGCTAGAAGTGACCTTTGTCTTGGCTATAGAACACGAAATCAGCGACGACTGGGTCCTTCGTCCCATGTAAGTCAACATTGATGGTGTCTTGACATTTGAACACGCCTTGAAGCGCTCACACGCAGAACTTAAGAACATCTTGATGACAGAACGTCGTAAAGCGGCACTCAACATGCATCCGCATATTGTTAAAGTGCGACAAAATGCACAACATCTTAAAGATGATTACGCGCAAACAACGAAGACCTTTGAAAACCGTTTATTATTGCATGACTAACAGGCGCTACAATGATATGGAGTGAGCTATGATTCCTATCGTATAGTGTCTTTTTTTAAGCAATAAAAAGCCCGATGGCGCTTGCGTGTCAAGCTGTTCGTAGATGGTGGTTGACTTAGTTTTCTCAGTGCGTGGGGTGCGCCGTTTCTACGGGTCATCTTATATCCTCGATTTCTTCGATCATGACCTCGTAGAACGTTTCTTTAGCTTGCTTTTCAAGCCACGGTGTATGCCCGCATTTTTCGAGTAAAACAAACGTGAAGTCCTCCAGCACACGCCGTAATGAGGCCTCGATTCCATGTGCAGGATGCGCATCATGCGTCCCGTGAATGACCACCACCTTACATGTGATGTGCTTGCCCATCGCCAACAACTCGCCGCTATTTCTTAGCATAGAAGCTTCCGACCAAATGGTGCGAAAGATATCATAATCATAGCGGCTTGTGTCGGTGGGCGAATGTATGGGATCATAACTATCAAGCTGATCCATCAGCGCACCATAAGCCGCGAACAGTGTGTGCTTATCGTTTTCGTTTGGATTTGATAACGCGGCTTGAAGGTCATGGAGTGCTTGGGCATCGCCAGCAGGCAACTGCTTGCTTTTTTCTGCGCGCCGCTTATTCATTGCCTCGACATAGCGGTGTTCTAAATTGCCACTCGCTACCATAATCAGTTTTTTCACCATCTGTGGGTACGTCGCGGCGAACATGTAGCTCAGCATCGCACCCCACGAATGACCCATCAAGACGACGGGTTCAGATGTGTGGGCTTCCAATACGCTTTTAAGCTCAAGCAACTGCCCCTCGATGGTGTTTTTTGTTTGCAAAGGCTCCAAGACCCCCACATAGCCTGCAAGGGCCTCACACACAGGTTTCATGCTGCCTGCAGCGCCTGGTCCACCATGAACCAGTGCCACCCGATACGGCTTCTTTCCATACGTTCTTAAGTTCATCCTTACGTCTCCTTTATCGTCACCTTGTTCGGGATGATTCCGCTGTGTCATTCGGTCTCAATTGGATACGATTCCAGTTCGAAGGCGTCCTAGAACATGACGCGATGACACACTTTTGATGGTGCGTTCAACGTTTTTTAAATACATTACTTTGATACACATACCATCGTGTAAACCTCTTAATGCTAAGGTTCGTTGTGATGGTATGCGCCATATTGAAATCCCAAAAACAACCGCAATCACGACTGTTCAACCCATGTATAAGCCAGCGCATAGCCACGTTAACTGTGCAGCCACGCCACCAAGAACAACGCCCAAGGGATACTGAATGCAAGTGGCACAAACAGCGCCGCACCATAATGATAAATCCTTACTTTAATCCGCGCTTTATCAGGTCTAAGCCAATGCGTTGGTAGATACACAATCCAACCATAGATAATCATCCAAAAAGGGATGCTCACCCAAGACGCAGCTTCACCAAAAGCCAACCATTCATTGACATAACCGATTAAACCATACATGACAAACCAGGCAAACCCTTTATACTGATACCGATGATGCAACAACGTAATCGCTAAAAACTGCGGTAAGAATACGATAACGGAGTGTCTCGTCACGACCTCAATGTAGTTCGGGCTTGCCGTGATATAAGCTTCATAAGGTGAAAGGCTCCATAAATATGCTGTGTTGGTCATGGTGACTGATACGACCTCTGCCATGCAGGCAAGCCCTGTCATCAAAAGCATCATATAGATGACAAATCTAGGTGATGATACCACTACCAGACTGCGGGATTGCATGAACTTCTTTTGCACCAACCCCAAAAGCACACCCCATATAACGAGTAGTCCTAAAGCCATAGTCACAATGGCTAGACTCGTACGCGACCCTTCATGATAAATATGCACCCATAGTAGTCCATGATATGTCAATGCCCAGCCATATAAAATTATCCAAAATAATTGCTTCGTCATGGCACGATTATCTCCGTATTCTTATTTTTACAGCACCTCGATAAAAAGGCTAAACGATCACGCCACCCATGACCAAAAAATACTCGGCATCAAGCGCTGCTTTAGTCAAATAATTTCAACTGCTCGTCTTTGCTTGGAAAACGGGCCAAATATGCGAAAACTTCATCCAAGTCAAACATAATATTATGCGCTTCACACACTTGTTTAATATAGGCCATTAAGCCATCGTGGTGCTTTGATTTGATTTCATAACGCAAGCCATATGTTTGGATGTATTTTTCTTTCAAACCAGGGAAATACTGATCGAGATGTTGATAAAAGAACGCTCTGTTCCCCGCTCTTAAGGTCAAACCGATGCCAAAACAGATAATCCCTTTTACTTTCGCCTCTATGCAATATTTCATCAGACCTTCAACATTATCGAATGTATCGTTGATAAACGGTAAAAAAGGGTCCAACCAAACAACCGTATCGATTTGATGGTCACTCAATATTTTGAGCGCTTGAAACCGTGCATACGTCGTCGATACATGCGGCTCAAGAACTTTACATAAGTCTTCATCATACGTTGTGAGCGTCATTTGAACAATGGCTTTGGCTTTTTGATTGATTTGCTTGTAAAGACTTAAATCTCTTAACACTAAATCTGACTTAGTCAGCACCGTGGCTCCAAAGCCAAAACGATGGATCACCTCTAAAGCTTTTCTTGTCATGCTTAACGTCTTTTCTAGTGGCATGTACGGATCAGACATCGAACCTGTCCCTATCATGACTTTTTTCTTTTTGGTTTTCAGCTTCTGTTCCAATAGTTCAATGGCATTCTCTTTAACCTCTATGTCTTCAAAATCATGATCCATGTTGTAACAGTCACTTCTTGAGTCACAGTAGATACATCCATGTGTGCAACCCCGATAAATATTCATCGAGTTTCTTTTAGATAGTATCCCTTTGACTGTTTTATAATGCATAAACAATCCTTTCTTCAATGTAACCTAACCCTTGATTTTTAATGGCTGTGTTATCTAGTCGTAACATCAATCAAGAAGGCACTCAATGATTCAGTATTTTGCTAAGTCCGTGTTCATGAAGGGTCTGCATGGATTGTAACACGTTTTTCTTACGCGCATGATGATCACTGCCTCTCCTACATCATGCCCCGTTTTAGTTCGCTACACCCTACCTTGATGGCCTTTATATACTTTTTGTTCGTTGTCGCGTACCGAATGATCCCATCCGCTTCACACAACTTAATCGCTTAGAAAGATGCTATCCTAGGCAACGACTAAGACCATTTTCCCAATCAGACGCGCTGTTTAACCTTAAAAAGCGTTTTTGGCAACATGTAAATCGTTAACAACCAAAGTGCCAAGATATACGGCGTTAATCCAGGTTGTCTTACCACCCTGTACTGGGAAAATTGCTCATCATGCAGCAACGTTAAAGTATCTCTTACTAAGGTGCCTGCTTCCGTGTCGAGCGTCTCTTGATTCAGCACGATAAATCGACCCTCTAAATAAAATAAATCTTGCCCTTCAACAAACGTATCTAGACGGTTTCCCCTTTCATCAAAGACATTAATGATACTCAGGTCATCGGTTTGGCCTGTTATCGTATAATAATGACTTTCATGATGATAAACCGTCCCTAAATGCCGAAGTCCATGGCCCGATAAAACAGCATGAAAGGTATATGATTCATGTTCGATATAATCTTCTAATACTTTGATCGTAAACGTATCTAAAAACATGCCGTCGTGATATCTAGTCGTCCAATGAATCGCATCATCTAGCGTATAAAGAACCTCGTAGGCATCTTGATACAATACCCCGTTGCTCGGATAATGACTTGAATGAACGACTTCACCTTCGGTGTTAAAAAATATGTTGGTATGCAGCACTGTAATAATGGAGACTATCATGCAACCAAAAGAACCTATTTCTCGGATAACTAGATGGTGAAGGTTCATAAATCACGGTACTTACAAACTCGAAATGGGCGTGCTCACCACTATATCTAAACACATCATAGCACGCATTAAAAGGATACATGTTATCGACGACATCGCTTTGATCCGCACTTAATACTGTTTTATACAAAACACCCTCAATCATGTAAAACCGTTCATCCTCGTTTTTATCGAGCGATATAACTGGATTCAGCTGATGATTGAGCAATTGAACAAAATCAAGATGTTCAATCAATAAACCAGACTGCGTTAACGTGTAATGAACGGGCCCATTCGTTTCTAATACATAGGTTTGGTCTGATCTATTTAAAACTTTTTCTTTATATGAACCTAATGTGCTATTTTGGTCTAACACTCCCACAATCGAAACAAGGCTACTGAGCAGTGCGAAGGCCATAACAACATGTCTATTTAGGGTGTTCAACTTTGTCGGGATCATAAATTTAAACAGGATCAGCACAACGGTTATCAGAAAACTAACACTATAGTTTACAATCATGTTTGGTAAGCCAAGTGTATAGAAAATGCCAAAGAAAAGAACAATGATCCATAAGGTCGTGAAACCCTCATTGTATCGCGATAATGTGTGCACTTTAAGCCTCGATTTTAAAACCGCCGCCATGATTGACGCTATCAAAAACATGATACCGTATACTATCAAAAGCAAAAATGCGACAAAGTCACTAAAAAACAAGGCGATGAAATAACTGAATAAACTTAAACCCATCACCAAATGTAATAAATCATTAAAAACCCCTGAAAAAGTTGCGTACTCTAAACGATTAATCTCCTTAAACATCAACTCTTCTTTGACACGATATAACAAAAAAGAACCCACAACAAATACATTACTTGAAAGTAATACAAAGTGGAAGTTCTCAAATAATCTAAAAATCATCATAAATAAAACAATCACCACAAGTAAAAATAAAACCTCTTTATAAACACTTGTCAGCGTGATATTGACATCCTGTTTGGCACGCTTTTTCAACTCTAAAACAGCCTTATAGTTTGATATAAGGGTATTCAAATATTTGCGCATAGTTTTCTCCTTTAGATTATGATTTTTTTATCAAGCAAAATCATCTCTAAATTCGAATCACGCGATATTTAAGATAGGGTGCTAGTCCATAAATAAAGACGGCTTCAACATAACTAAAAACGAACACAATGATTCTTTTAAACAGGTTATGCTTAACAGTGCATAACTCAATAATCGATACACGCATGATTGCGACTATTGACATGAACAACGCATAATTGACGAAAGCCATTTGAATCACAAACAACGTGATCATAACGACACTCAGCGTGCCACTGATTTCAGATAGGGGCAGCGTACTGTCTAAATATAAAGAAAAACCCCGCGCCAAAAAAAGGATGAAAATCACGATTTTGAAAAACGCAAAATATCGTAGATCGCCTTCTTTTGTCCATGGGTTTTTAAACATGTCATCCACCTACTTAAGATTAGTATAATGTAGGTCGTGCATAATTTCTACCCCTTACGAACAATTTGCTTAATATTTTTGTTGTATTCGCTTAGAGTTTATTGAAAGAAACCATCAAAATGGACATCCTTCTTCATAACCCACGCTTCTTATAATGCGGTTCCATAAACGCTTTATCGTGTTACATCACGCTCTTTATATCATCCACCCTACTAAAACGAACATCGCATCCTATCGATGAATTGAATCAACATCATCAATAACGGGTGGATTGATCTTTTACAACAAAGTAAAAAAGACGCGCCTACATGCAAGAAAATGTCCGTGAAGCGCGCAGACTTTCTGAAGTGCGTCTATGAAAACTATTCGAGATAGTCTTCCATGAAAGAGCTTGCTGAAACAACATACAAAACACCCAAATACTCAAAGACTGCAAAAACCGGTTGATCATCTTCTAGAATAATCCATGCCCAATCTTCAAGCTCCATAACCGTAAAGTCTTCTTCGCTATCGATCACGACCCATGCCTCTTCGTCGCTTTTAACCGTATAAGCCCCAATCACAATCTCATCTTCAACTTCAGTTAATTGATTTTGTGGCAAGGCATCGATGACATCGTCCAAACTGATGTCAAACCCAACATTGTACGATAAAACAACACCCACACTCGTACGGTAAAAAACGTCAGTAATCCGATAACTCGTTGCAACAGGCACATCGCTTAATAGATACCAGTCATCACCTTCAGCTTCTAAATCGTAACGTGTGTCGTTCACGATAACAGACGTGATTACAGGCTCATCGGCATCGCTTGTGATGTGCAAAGAAATCGTTCGATTTGGTATGTCGACGGCGTAGTCTTCTAGTTTAATCGACTGAGCACGCTGTATTTCATCTTGAATCATATCGCATGCGCCCAGCATGAAAAGCATCATGAAAAGTGACATAAACCCAAAAAATCGTTTCATTTCCATTCTCCTTTTTAAATAGGATACTTTAATTTTAACACAACCAAGGTCATCGGCAAAACGCCAGTGCTTTCAGCTCTTTATGATACAACCAAAATAAAGCATTACCCAAGCCAACCTTTTATGGGTGATTTTCGTTATTATTCACGCCTATCT
>RECF01000006.1 GCA_007694145.1 Acholeplasmatales bacterium
ATAATATGCCAAAGGCGTTTTCTGAACTTGAAAAAAGCAAAATCAAGGATAAACTTTTAGAAGTGACCAAACACCACTTAAAAAAAAGAGGGTTCAAAAGGACAACAGTCGACGACCTTGTTAGAGAAACCCAGATTTCCAAGGGGACATTCTATCTGTTCTATGATTCGAAAGAACACTTAATTTATGATGTGTTCAGATTTCATCATGATCAAATGCAGGATGATTTCATCGAACAAATCAAAGCAATGTCTGGCAAGGTTGATGTAGAGGTTTTGACGAAGGCCATCGTTGAGATGGTGCGCACAATGGATCAGTCCTTTCTTTTTGGTTTTATTGCGAGTGGGGACTTGGAAGCGGTGATGAGAAAGTTGCCTGAATCCTATGTGCTTTCTCATCGTGACCGTGATGAACTGATGATGATGGAACTGATGAAGCTTTTTCCTGATTCGAACATGGAGAGAATTGCTGTATTCAGTGCAGCGATGCGCATGGCGCTCATGTCATTGCTGCATAAGAAAGACATTGGTGAAGCGTTGTTCGATGAGGCATTGAACATGGTTTTGAAAGGTATCGTAAAACAGATGATTGAGGTTGACAACAATGATTAAAGTAGAAAAACTGCATTTCAGTTACACGAACATACCATTTATTGAAAACATGTCGTTTGATGTCAATAATGGTGAAATTTTCGGGTTTTTGGGTCCTTCAGGTGCCGGTAAGAGTACATTGCAGAAAATATTGACCGGCGTGCTGACTAAGTACGACGGGTCTGTCGAAGTCGATGAAAAGGAGGTCAGACATGCGGGTCCTGCTTTTTATGAGAGAATTGGTGTCGATTTTGAATTTCCGAGTTTGTATGAGAAACTGTCTGCGAGACAGAATCTTCGCTTCTTCGCATCACTTTATCCGCAGTCGAGGGATATTGACAGACTGCTTGAAAGTGTGGGCCTGTTGTTAGAAAGTGATAAGAAAGTCATGTATTATTCCAAAGGAATGAAATCACGACTGAATTTCATAAAGGCTTTGATTCATGATCCGCAGGTGCTGTTTTTGGATGAACCGACCAGTGGGTTGGATCCAACGAATGCGAGAATCATGAAAGATTTGATACTCGCTGAGAAAGCCAAAGGAAAAACGATTATTCTCACGACGCACAATATGCATGATGCGGCCGAGTTGTGCGACCGTGTCGCTTTCATCGTCGACGGAAGAATCAATGCGTTGGACACACCGAGGAAACTAGTGATGTCCAAAGGAGCAAGCAAAATTACGTATACGTATCTGGTCGATGACAAGGAAGTGACAAAGGAAGCATTGCTTAAGGAAACAGAGAAAGATGCTCTTCTTCATAAATTGATTTCGGAAAATGCGATTTTGTCCATCCACAGCAGCGAACCGAACCTGAACGATATCTTTCTAGAAGTGACTGGCAGGACGCTAATATGAGATGGTTCAATCTACTGCTTGGAGACATCAGATTTCAATATAAGTACGGGTTTTATTTCGTATATGGTGTTTTTACATTCATGTATGTTTTTGTTTTATTGGTTGTGCCTGAGTCTTGGCGTTTCTATGTGGCACTGATGATGATCTTCAGCGATCCGACAGCGATGGGACTGATGTTCATCGGGTCGATTGTTCACTTGGAAAAAGACGAACGTACATTTCATTCAATCGTTGTTGCACCGGTGACGCCGCTTCAGTACCTGTTGTCGAAATATGTATCATTGGGACTGATTTCACTATTTGTCGCGCTAGTAGTCGGTGTCGTTGCTGGACTTATCACCCATTTTGTCATTTTCACATTGGGTATTGTTCTTGGTGCGATGTTGTTTACGGCGATTGGACTGATGCTCGCATTGAACAGTCGCACATTGAACCGTTTTATGGTGACGACCGTTCCAATCATGGTGCTTTTGATGATACCCGGGGGTATGGCTGTTTTTGGTTTCACTTTCAGAGGATTTATCCTACATCCCGGTGTCGCAATTGTTGAAGTGATTGCCGGTGGTGAATCGAAATGGTGGGCGTTGTTCATCCTAATCGGTTGGCTGATACTTTGTACATTTTTGTGCCATAGAGAAGTGAAATCAGCTTTCAACGGTGGAAAGAAGGTGCCTGCATGAAACCGACACTCAGGTCTTTCAATATGTTCATGCGGCAGCTCGGCAACGATGGAATGCTCATCATGATGATGATAGCTCCGATCCTTGCGGGCGTGTTTTTTCGCTTCGTGGTACCTTTTGCAGAATCGTTACTGATTGAGCAGTTCAATCAAACATCGATTTTGAGCGATTACTACCTTTTGTTTGATTTGTTTCTTATTGCGCTTGCGCCTTACATGTTTTGTTTTGCCGCATCGATGACAATGCTTGATGAGTATGACACCAATGTGACACAGCATCTAATTGTAACACCGATTGGCAAGAGAGGTTATGTGTTATCTAGGTTACTTTACACGACGATCATTGCAATTCTCTACTCATGGTTGCTAATTTCGGTGTTCTCTTTGACAAACTGGGGTGTTGCCGAGTCGCTGCTGTTTGCGATAGTTTCGAGCTTTTTTGGTATATCGTTGTCTCTTGCTTTGTTTGCGTTTTCTAAAAACAAGGTGGAGGGGCTCGCGCTCGCGAAGCTCGCGGGTTTGTTCCTAATGGGGCTACCGGTTCCGTTTTTCGTTTCTGATGCAAGACAGTATTTGATTGCTTTTTTGCCTTCGCTTTGGATGGCGAAACTCAAAATGGAGTTCAGTTTGTTGGGGTTGTTTGCGTTGATTCTCACGGCTTCAATATGGTACACCATTCTCTATGCGAAGTTTATTAGAAAGTTATCATCATAAAAAAAACAGTCCCTTCGAAAGTATTCTCTTAAAACAGACACATAATAAAAAAGAGCATATTATAAGAATGATGATTTTATATTTTGTATTTTTTGCATTAAAACAAGCATTACTCACTGTATTTATCTCCATTAGTATATTATTCACATATTAAAATCCCGGGAACATTTTCTCGGGATTTCTTCATATTAGTATACTTTTTTAAGTGAAATAAGTTGTTGACGATAGAACTATAAACACCTTTGTTATGCTATTTATAACGATTATTGCATCTATTTATGATACGGCTCGTTGTAACATTTTTAGGTGCACTTTATATATTTATACACTAACAAGGGTTATCCAAAATAGATAACCCAAAATTTATTCTACAACATAGTTGATTATATTATATTCAGGATTAATAATATCATACGTGATTGTCACAAGTTCTTTTTAAATATTATACACTTACCTTTAAATAGTTACCCATACAATACGTTTTTTAAGCACTATATTTAAGTATAAATCCTAGTAACAAAGAGTTCAA